>JAPHUI010000054.1 GCA_026193755.1 Ignavibacteriaceae bacterium
ATTCCCTATCTCTTTTTAGCAACACTGAACAATGTTTATAAAAACTTAAGTAACCATCCGAATGGCTAAGAATTAATACGTGTCCATAATCATTTGTGTAGCTGGAGAAAACGACAAAACCACCGGCAGATGCAAAAACCGGCGTACCGACTTTTGCAACTATATCAATACCAAAGTGACCTCTATCAGGATCAAAACCCCTGCTAATATATCCGTTCACAGGAAGTATAAAAAAAATCGAATTGTCATCCTGGTGGAAAAGATAATTTATATACTCAAAAATTACACCAAGAAGATTTCCTTCCTTAGGATTTTTATAAAATTTTTTTAACGAATCTTCGGGAACGTTAAGTGTATCAGCTAGGGTTGAATCACCCAGGACTAAAGCATATTTTAATCTTAGATTAGTAGATTTTAAGATCTGCAATTCCTTTGCCAGGAAAATCATTTTCTGATTCAGTTCTTTAATGTTTTCAACTTCTTCTGCGGTCTGTACATACTTCCCTGGTAAAAATTTGTTTCCTATTCCTGTAAGGATTAAGAAGTAATAACCGAAAACTGTAATAAATACTGTATAAATTATTGCAATAAATAAAATTCTAACTGGAGTAAACTTTTTTGATCTGGCATCGTGAGAGGCATCATCAGGCACTATAACAACTGAAAAACTTTTTAGATTTTTTAAGTATTTGAATAATGGCATAGTAATTAACTTAATTAAAAGACCATGCTAATTTAATTGAAGTTCTTCAACAATTCTACAAACTTAACAGAACCCTCTCTGATCAATTTGGGGTTTTCCGTTGTTAAATCTATTATAGTTGAAGAAGAATGTTTAACAAGGTCAGAATTATAGATAATTGCATCAACTTCTTTCAAAAAATTTTTAGCAATCAGCTTAATTTCATTTGCTGGTTCCTCTCCGCTTCTGTTTACGCTGGTAGATATAAGCGGCTGTTTTATTTCTTTTAGTAACTTCTGACAAAAATTGTTATCGGGAATTCTTACGGCAATTGTATCAAAGTCATTTATTTTTTTTGCTCTTTCATTCAAATTAAGTATAACAGATATAGATCCCGGCCAGATTTTTTGAAGAAAATCAAGGTGATTATTAAAAGTGACGTCAACATAGTTCAGCAAATTCTCAAAATCAGAGACTAGCCAGACAAACTGCTTTTTCTCATTCCTGCCCTTAATAGCTGATATCCTTTTAACAACATTTTCATCAAACGGATTACCTCCAATGCCATATATTGTGTCCGTCGGATAGATAAATATTCTGCCAGTTTGATATAAACCTGCTGCCAGAATCAAACTCGATTCAGGATGTTCATCAATATTTATCAGATTTTCAAAACTACTTTGCATTTGAAATTAATTTTTCTGCTTTCTCAATTACCAAACTTGGAAGAAGTAATTCAGCACAATAAAATGAACCAACAGGACAGCTATTAAACCCGTGAATACCGCATGGCTTACAATTTAGCTCATTATAGCTGATATAACTGCTACGGTTATTATAAGGATAAAAACCAAATCCGGGTACAGTAGAACAGTAGATTGTAAGAACAGGAATATCCACACACATACCAAGGTGCGTCGGTGCGCTATCATTACAAATAAGTAAAGAGGAACTCCTCAACAATTCTATTGTTTCAATAAATGAAAATTCTCCTGCTGCAATGTGAACATTTTCTTCGTCATCTTTTCTGAGCAATTCGCAAATTACTTTATCTTCAGCTCCTCCGATAAGAACAATCTGATATTTATTTTTTTTAAAATGCTCAATTACTTCTTTGAAATATTTAACTGGATATTTTTTTGTTTCCCAAACTGAGCCGGGTGCGATGGTTATGAAATTATTTATTTTATTTTCACTTAAATAGTCAGATACCTTTTTTTTAGATTCAGAAGGAACTGATATTTCAGGCAATATTCGCCATTTTTCTCCACCAAAATCACCGTCGAGAAATTCAAGATTTCTCCTTACCTCATGAGCAGAAGGATCATATTTTACATCATTTTTATAAACAAATTTCAGTGCGCTGTTTTCAAAACCATAAGATTCTTTTGCTGAAAGACTCAAGTTAATTAATGCACTTCGCAGAGAGCGATGAGGAGAATATACAAGTTCATACTTTTTTGACTTAAGTTCTTTTACAAACTTCATAAATGAAAAAAAAGATTTCTGCTTTCCTTTTTTATCCAGAGGAATAACAGAATTAATACTTGAAGAAGTTTCAAATATTTCCGCTGTTAGTGGTATGCATAAAACATCTATTGAATAATCGGGTTTTTGTTTTTTTAATTCCTGAATGAATGGTAAAGTTAGTATAGCATCTCCGGGAAAGGCAGTCTGTATGACAAGTATTTTCTTTTCTTGATACATTTAATATTTCCACATATTGTGCATCCAAAGCCATTGCTCAGGATTTTCCCGTATTATTTTTTCAAGATATGATGTGTACCTCTGGCTTATTTCTACTATTTTTTCTTCATCAATTTCAGGTAAATCGTTTAGAGGAATTTCAACTAAAACTATATGATATTTATAATTTTGTTGTCTTACAGGAATACCGCAGATAATTGGTGCGCCTGTTTTAAGAGCAAGAGAAGCGGGGCCGGTATAAACCGGGACTTTCCTGCCAAAAAAAATAACCCTAACACCTTCACGAGGTCCTCGCTGATCAGCAACCATTGCAACAATCTTTTTTTCTTTTAATGTCTGATATGTTTTTCTGATTGAAATACCGAGAGGCACGATTTCGTTTCCGAATTTAGTCCGAGCTTTGTTCATCCATTCGAATACATATGGATTCCTGAGCGGTTTTACAATTACAGAAAATGGGATTCCGATTTGCATAGCAACTGAAATTGCGATGAATTCCCAATTTCCGAAATGCGATGAAAGTAAAATAATTCCCTTGCCTTCATTATATTTTTCAACTATCAATTCCGGGTTGGCACACTCAACAGCATCGATTAAATTTTGTTGTTCTATATATGGCAGATACATGATTTCAACAAGTGAAAGAGCAAAACTTTTATAAGTATTGATGGCCAATTTTTTTATGTCTGACATTTTTTTTTCTGGGAATGCGTTTTGAAGATTCCTGATTACCACTTGCTTTCTGATCGGAACAAAATAGAAAAAAAAGTAGGCTATAACGGTCGAAAACTTTCTTGAAAGGTTCAAACCAAGCAGTCTAAAAAAACCGCTAAATAAAATGAAAACAATATATTCCAGTCTGTTCTTCATTGGGGATTGAAACGTAATGGTGCAAAAATAACCAAAGATCGGCAATAAAATCGAAGGGGAATGAAATCCTTATTCAAGAGAAAGAATTAATTCAGAAATTTTATTAATGAACTGCAATCCTGCGCCGCCAAGAATCATCTCTTAATTCGCCTCTTTTAGTAGAGTGAAGAAGTTGATAATCTGAAAAGCCTGTAAGATCTCCAAATACAAAAAGTACACCACCTTCTATACTTTCATATATCCAGATTACATAAGGTCTCGTATCCGTTTCATTAGGGTGACGGTCAATTTCACTTGGTTCACCGTAAACAAGAAAAACTCTACCTCTATCTGTCTTCCAGCCTTCTTTCCCCATTGCTGAGAACCTATCATTACTCTCATCTATTCGTCTCATATAATTTTGGTAGCTTCTTTTTGGATTAGAAGTATTTTCATCACGGGTTTTCCAAAACTGGTAAATGAATTCTCTTTTTGCTTCAAGCGTAGATAATGATTTGTATTGATTCAGTTCAGGCTCAGTTGCAATGTATTTCGATTTTGCAAAAAGATCATCAATCTCTTCTTCTGACATAGCTCCAAATGTCGTACTTAGAACAGGGGAAACAGTTGTCTGAAAAGAATCAGCCGGCATAATCGAAGGGTTATAGACAAAGAATCTTTTAGAGGAAGATACACCATAATTTGCAGTACTGTCGATCAAGTCAATTAAAAGCCTGTAGGTGTCTGTAGGAAGCTTATGTACTTTAACCATTCCAACTTCGACTCTTGAATCAACTAATTTATTTATTTTTTTCGCCTTAGAACTAACAACCTGCCCTCGACTATTTATAACTAATTCATCCAGCCTTAAATCATCTTGTGATGGATTAGACTGGAGGTTATACAATTCAGAGTAATAGAATAAAACCGGTTGATTCTCTCCACAAATTGAAGCCGGCATTGGTGTCACTTCAAAAGTGTTCTTATAAAATATTGAGGAAGTATTATCACTTTGTGGAATTATATTTGATGCAAGCTGCAAATCACTTATTGCTGTGTTTAGATTAAGAAACGGTCTGACAGTAAAATATTCGTTAATAACTCTTTTATTTGACAAATTGTTAGCATCACTACCAGTTACAACAACCTTATACGATCCTTTATCTATAATAAATCCGACTACACCAATCAGACTGCGATTCATTCCCAAAGTGTCTCTAATTACATTAGAAATCATCCACTGCCGGTCAATTATATCCTCACCGGACGTTGAATCACTAACTTCGATATGAAGTATTCCTTCTACGTAGTCGGTTGTGTCTGTATCAATAAATTGCAGGCAGGACTGGTCAAATGAATAGTAGAATTCAACATAATTCGATAGCGAATCATATCCAAATTGAGCGTAGTCAAATTCAAAATTCATATTTTGCGGATGAACCGCGGTCAGGCAAAATAAAAAGAAAACAAATGAAAGAGTATACTTATTCATGGCAATCTCGAAAAATTTCTAAATCTAAAAATAAAAAAGCGTCTATTGTAAATTCAATAGACGCCATATTACCTTAAAATTCAGCTTACTGGAATCTGAGCTTAATCGTAAAAATGTGGTTAGCGCTTGGAAAATCTTTAACATCTCTGAATGCATAATCAAATACAAATCCAACTTGTCCACCGATGTTATAATCAATTCCAGCTCCAAATGTCATTCCATAGACATAATCACTGGAGTTCTGCATCAGGAAATTGTAACCACCTCTGACGAAGAAGTTATTCATAAATCCATACTCCAAACCCAGGTTGCCAACATCTTCAAATGAATTATTAGCCGTATAAGCACCAGCTATAAGCAGATTATTCTGCTCATTAAAGTTAAGTGCATAGGTTAAACTTAGCTGGAAAAAGCTAGGTATCTGGAATGATTCAGTAATTATTTCGTAACTTCCACTTGACGACCCCGGTATGGAACCAGGAATACCTGTTCTATCAGATAGATCTTGCCCTGAATAGGCCATATTCGAACCTATATTCTTAACAGCAGCACCCAGCATTAAAGATTCAGAAAACCGGTACTGAACACCGGCATCTATTGCAAAACCGGTAGCATTAGTATTCTGAATATTCTCTGAAATTAACTTCAGGTTAGTTCCTATTGATATTCTATCAGTTAGAACCTTTGAATATGTAAAGCCCAAAGTTAAAAACGACGGCGAGTATGTTTGTCCGGTTCCATCAGGAAATTGTTCCGTTGTGACTGGAATATCGCCAAAGTCTAAAGATTTGAGATCCAATCCAATAGATCCAAAATCCCCCAGACTAGTTCCAACTGCGAAGTAGGATACATTAATGTCAGCGAGGTAGTTCACGTAACTGAACATCGCCTCTGTTTGAGGGTAGACATCTAAACCTGCCGGATTGTAATAAATAGATTCCAGCCCGCTCATGTTCGCCAGGAAAGAACCTCCAGTAGCAATTCCACGGGCACCAACAGGGATTAAGAGCTGCTCAGCACCCGTTGTGCCTTTTCTTGCAACATCACCAGCATAAATTGAAGTTGCAATCAGGATCATTATTAGTATTATTTTTTTCATTTTATAAACTCCACTCTTTTAACTTAAAATAGCTGGCAGGCAAAATTTATTTATACCTGCCAATCTTAAATTAGTTAGAACCTCTGAATTTGTTTCTGAGGCATTATTATTGCAAACTTCAAAACTTTATCACCATACTTTGGTGATGAAACGATTGCTAAATACATACCTGAAGCCACTCTTAATGCGGATTCATTCTGTAAGTCCCATCGCAAATACGGAGATGATGGAGAATCTTTATCATCAATTGTAAGCGTTCTTAAGAGTGTACCTGACAAAGAATAAATTTTTATTGTTACCTCTTCCGGTAGATTAGTAAATGTAACAAACGGCTCATCAGGAGTATTTGAGTAATAGTTAGTTAATGTGTTATATCCAAACATAGGATTCGGATAAACATTAACTTTATCCCATAAGGCACGTTCATCGGCTTCAGTCAAAGTTGTACCTTCAAGCGTACTGAACTGATAAACATCCGCCTCTGTATATGGGTAAACAGCTAAAGGAATTGTAAGTACATCACCGGGTGTAAACCAGGAAGTCGAATCAATTCTTTCCAATGTAACAAGGTACATAGTGCTTAACCACGGCGAATCAAATATTGCTCTTTGTTCCTCAGTGATGCCTTGTACATCTTCTGGTAATTTAGGTAAACTCGAAACTTTACGAGGGAGGTCAGCCCACAGGGTTACTGTACCGCTGCTGGTTTGGAAGTCTCCACCTGTTAATTCAATCTGATTACCCTCCGGATCATACGGAGTATCAAAGATTACAATATATTCTCCGGTATTTCGTACTGCGGTACTAGGCTCCCAAATACCATCCGGATTTGCATTAGGATAATTAGGATTATTTGTTGTCTTTGCAGATTCAATAAAACCAACTGCTACTTGATATTCCTCATTATACCGTTCATCGAAAACCCAGGCAGTAAACGGAACATCTACATACCCGAAAGGTCTGTCATTGGCTTCGTCCCACTTACCAATTGGACCTTTGTCCACAGTATCGGCACTTGTTATCTTTTCAGCATAAGGATAAGTATTATTAGCCGGCGCACCAATTCCAGCTGCTTTATACCCATTGATGTATCTATATGCTTTGCCAACACCCATATCACCAAAACGTATTTCAACTTTTCTTAATTTATCGGTAGTAAGATAAGTACTACGGATTGGATTACTAGGTCTTTCAAAAGGATGCGGCATATAACTAGGATTTTCAGTAACAAAGTCGTTGCCTACATACCAAATTCCTCTTGAATAAAATGAATCAATACGACTTCCGGTAAAATTATACCATATGGCATCGGGTGGGTCATAAGTTACCATACCAATTGTGGCATCCTGTCTTTCAACTTTAGTAATAAATCCATCGGTAACATTTTGGTTAACTTTTTCCGATCCATATGTATAAGCACTTGCTGAATCTTCCAGAAGAG
>JAPHUI010000003.1 GCA_026193755.1 Ignavibacteriaceae bacterium
GGTAGCAAATTTACTATTTCCTTTTCCTCCTTTCCCGCCTTTTGCCAGAATAAATTCTTTGTCATCAACGTTTAAATCAAAAAGTATCTCTTTGGTATCGAAATCTTTAATAACAGTACCAACCGGAATCTGGATTATTACATTGTCACCATTCTTTCCATCTTTTAATGAACTGCCGCCGCTGTTACCGTTCCCTGCTGAATATTTTTTTTTATACCTGAAATCAAGTAATGTGTGGAGGTTATTATTTGCCTGGAGAATTACGTCGCCACCTTTGCCGCCATCCCCACCCGATGGCCCGCCTTTAGGAACATACTTTTCTCTACGGAAAGTTACAACTCCATCTCCACCCTTTCCGGCGTGAACTTCAATAACAGCATAATCAACAAACATTAAGCTTGCCTGAAGTAATTAGATACCGAGTTTGTGAATGTTATGGCTTCTTTTGAATAGGGGCTGATTTTGTAGGAAGTGAATACTGCTTTTAATATTTCTGAAGCTTCTTTGTAAGAATGGCAATCCATTATCCTCTCCGCTGTATTCATAAAATCTTCTTCATCATTGCCAAAAATAAGCAGGGTAATTTTTTTGATATCTTTTCTTCTCAAATAACTAAAAAGATCCTTTGGACGAATATTTCTAGGAGTAATGACTGGCTGTTCAATGGAATCTCTTGACAAAGTGTCTTTTAAAACTGTTGAAATATCTTTTTTAGTTTCCTCAACTTTTTTCTCTGGTTCTTTTACAGATTCTTTGACTTCAATCTCCTTTTTTTCTTCATCCATTTTTTCCTTTTTATCAGAAAAAACTGCTTCGTCAATACTTTTTAAATAGTCATCAAGACCATCGGTATCTTTTGGCTTTAAAGGTTTTTTTTCTTCATTAATCTCTTCCTCGGGAGGCAGTGTTTCTTTTACCTCTTCAACTGGCTTATCTTCTTTATCCAGTCCTTCAAATATATTCAGAAGTTCATCCTCAAGTGTTTCAATCCGGTTTTTTGATTCTTCTTCAGGAACTGATTCGGGTATCTCTATTGATTCCTGCTCTGTTTCATCTTGAATTGTGGTATCGGATTCACCCTCACCATAAAAATCTTTTATCATCTCCTGTACAATTTCTTTCTCCAGACCAGGCTTTATTTCAGACTCAGTATCATCCGCCATTTTATCAATTTCAGTCACAATTAATTCGGAATCCTCTTCAATTGTTTGTTCTTCTGTTTTTGTTTCTTCGGAATTAAAATCTTCACTAATTGCATCGACTATATCTTCAAATTCATCTTTAGGTTCATTTACTTGTTCAGCTGGTCCTTCTACCAGCTGAGTAATGGTTTCTTCTTCAGTGGATTCCGTCTCAACATTTTCAAACTCAATATCTTGTGATTCTATTGTCTTCATTTCACTTGAAGTGTTTTCTATTTCCTCGTCAACTTTCGGTTCTTCGTTATAAAGTGAAAGAAGGGCTTGTTCTTCCTCCGGTGTGAGGAATGATTCTGCTGATGGTTTCTCAAATCCCACTGAAGAGTTGTTTTCTGATTCTTCAAACTCTGGTTCAACATCCGGTTCGCTGACTTCTGTGTCCTCTTCTACCGGCTCTTCTTCTGGTTCTTCCTTTTTATCTGTCTTTGTTTCAAGTTCCCTTTCGGGAGAAAATAGAATTCGTTCTATTTCTTGCTTGTCATATTGTTTTTTAATCTCGCCGGGAATAGCTTTCTGGAGTTTTACTAGTAATTCAATTAAATTTTTTTCTTTAAAGAAAATTTCCACAGCCGTTAAGGAAATTTTATTTTTATCTCCCCCTCCAATGTTAAAGAAATCTCCAATGGATGTAAATGAGTTTTCAATAAGTTGTTCCTGATTTGAACTCAAAAGTTCTCTGTCAATTTTATTGAGAATTAAATCAAACTCTGTTGATGAAATTTGAACAAGATTTCTTTTGGTGATATATCCGGTGAGTACAAACTTAAAATAATCATAGTAAAATAAGTAGTTAAGCATCATTTTCATTTCTTCAACAGAAATGACCGGTTGATCGTTAAAAATTAATTTAGTTAAAGACCATTTTGGCCTAACAAGGTAATTTATATTAAATGAAACGGCTTGGAAGATTAGTTTCTTTGAATCCTCAAGAGATATCTTCTTATTTTTTTTTATCTCATTAGAAATTTTTTTAAAATGATCGGAAATTTCTTTTCCCGTGTAATCAAAATATGACTGCTGAAGTAACTTGCGCCTGTCGGAATAGATCATATATTCAAGTTCAGCAGAAATATATTGTACTATGGCAGGGTGAATACCGGTAGCGATAATTTTATCCAAAGTAAAAATATTACCAAGATTTCTTACTTTATTAAAGCAGAAATCACCGATAAATTTTATTTCTTTTTCGAACATCTTAATTCTCTCCAAAATTCAAGTCTCAAATTAAGAAACAGAATAAAGATAGACAAATTTATTAATAATCAATTACCGCTTTGAAGCTATAAAAAATCCCGATTTATAACCGGGATTTTTAAGTTATATGAGCTTTGAATCGTAATTAATATTATACTTCAACCTCTTTTATTTTAATTTTTGCCATTATAAAATCACGATTCATCCTGGCAATGTTTGTAACAGAAATACCCTTAGGGCATTCAGCCTCGCAAGCATAAGTGTTAGTACAACTTCCAAATCCCTCTCCATCCATAACTGCAACCATATTCATAACACGTTCATATCGTTCGGGCTGCCCTTGCGGAAGCAATGCGAACTGAGATACTTTTGCCCCAACAAATAACA
>JAPHUI010000131.1 GCA_026193755.1 Ignavibacteriaceae bacterium
ACTTTAACTCTTAGATTAACGAAGCCGGCAGTCACACCAAATTTATCATTCTTATTTGTACCCAATGTTACAGTTGGTCCAACAGCAATCGCACTAAATGCCCAGTAATCAAAAATTTTCTGAACCATTAGATCGAGAACATACTGAGGTTGTCTTTGTTTACTGGAAACCATCGCATCAAATCTGAAATCAAATACACTTCCCGCAAGGCTCATTTCACGTCCCATAAAACCAATGTGTAATTCGTTTACAAACCTGGCGACATAAACTTTTCCTCTTGTAGCTTCCAGAATTTTTACCGGATAGCGAAATTCCCAGTTATAAAATTTTCCCTGAACGAGATAAGGGTCATATTTAATTGTACCGTCATCATTGAATACGAGATTGTTAGTATAGTATTTTTTTATTTTAGTTTGAGTGTAATCGTCCAACGTTTCCATATAACCGAACTCAAAGAAGTTTCCGAAAGGGACAACATAGGAAATGTGAAATGTGTTAACGAAATAAATATTGTTGTGATTATTATCTACTTTGTGTTCTATAAAAGTATCGTCGTTGCCTATAACTCCTGCCCTTAATCCAAGTATATGGAAATTAATTTCATAATAATTTGTTTCAAGCGGACCGGAGTAAGGGGTCCCTAATCCAAAAGAAAATCCTATATCTTTTTTAAGTGAGAACCCGAATCTTTCTCCGCCCATAAACTGGATGAAAGGGTTTATATAACCGAGGGTTGGGGAGATTTGAAAAATGGTTGGTGTATTAATTATTTTATCAAACCTTAACTTATTAATTACATCGGTAAAAACACTGGCATAGTGAATTGTCTCTTCAAGATTAATTTTAAAAGGATAGTTGAAGACTTGTGCACGGAGTTCCGGATTTAGTGCTAGAAAAGGGTAAAGTGAACCTTTGACAGATATTGTCTGGTCATTCGGATTTCTTAAATCAACAACTATTTCAGCTTTTGGATCAGGAGGATCTATAAATAATTGTTCTTGTATTTTGATGAAAAGGCTATCATCCAAAGGCTCCATTTGGTAATAAAGGATAGGTTCTTCATCCTGGCAGTACAGGTAATCCTGGTTAAAAGAAAGAAATAAAATTATTAATAACAGTAAATACTTAAACAATTAATTGTTCCTTTCGTTAAAAACCCCTGCTTGAGGTTTAATAGTGCTGACTATTTTTTAAGATAAATTAAATTTAGAAATAATAAAGAAATTTGCTTTAAGATACCATTTCCCGAATATTAAAGTTAATAATTCCTGATAAAGTATAAAGGAATTAATATTACCCGCATTTAGAGAGAAGTTGTTATGACTAAAAAATGGGGTAATTTAATGTAGTTTATTCCGGATGTTCGCACAGTTCTATAATTACACCATGTGCAGCTTTGGGATGAAGAAAAGCAATATTTAAACCTTCAGCACCTCTTCGTGGATTTTTATCTATTAAGTTAACTCCTTTTTCTTTTAGTTCTTTCAATGAAAAATTCAATTTCTCGGTAGCAAATGCAATATGGTGTATTCCTTCACCACGTTTTTCTATAAACTTTCCAATTGGACCATCGGGGTCTATTGACTCAAGTAATTCAATTTTAGTCTGTCCAATCTGAAAGAATGCTGTTTTAACTTTTTGATCTTCAACTACTTCAATGGCATAGCATTTTAAACCAAGAACTTCCTCATAAAATTTTATTCCTTCTTCTAGATTCTTAACTGCTATTCCAATATGTTCTATATGTGATAAATTCATTAATTCCTCAAATTATTAATTCTTCATTGTTAATTCTAGATTGTTAATTATATAACAACATGTTCTTTATACTCTCCAAATACTGAGCGAAGAGTATTGCAAATTTCACCTATGCTGGCATACTCTTTTACTGCTTCAATAATAAAAGGAATTAAATTGTCATTTCCCTGCGCGGCTGTCTTCAGAGCAGCGAGCTTTTTTTCTACTTCAATATTATTTCTTTCAGAACGGATTTTATTTAGAAATTTAATCTGCTCTTGCTGAACAGCCATATTAATCTTCAGCAGATCTTTGTGCTCCTGTTCGTTGATTTGATATTTATTAACGCCGACTATAATTCTTTCTTTCTCCTCGATTTCCATTTCATATTTGTAAGCAGATTTTTGAATTTCATTTTGAACGTAACCAGTTTCAATCGCTTCTGTCATACCACCCATCGAATCTATTTTTTCTATATAATCATTTGATTCTTTTTCTATCAAGTCAGTCATAGCTTCAATATAATATGAACCAGCAAGTGGGTCTATTGTGTTTGTAACACCGCTTTCTTCAGCAACTATCTGCTGTGTTCGAAGCGCTATTCTTACTGAGTCTTCTGTGGGAAGTGCAAGTGCTTCATCACGTGAATTTGTATGCAAGCTTTGTGTTCCACCAAGAACTGCAGCTAAAGTTTGAATAGTTACTCTGACTACATTATTATCAACCTGTTGTGCAGTTAATGTCGAACCCGCTGTCTGTGTATGAAACCTGAGCATCATCGAACGGGGATTTTTAGCATTAAATCTTTCCTTCATAATTTTTGCCCAGAGTCTGCGTGCAGCTCTGAACTTTGCAACTTCTTCTAGCAGATCGTTGTGGGAATTAAAGAAAAATGAAAGTCTCTGACCAAAAGTATCCACATCCAGTCCGGCTTTTATAGCAGCTTCAACATAAGTAATCCCGTTTGAAAGTGTAAAACCTACTTCTTGTGCTGCTGTTGAACCGGCTTCGCGAATATGGTATCCGCTAATTGAAATTGTATTCCACTTGGGCACTTCTTTTGAGCAGTATTCAAAAATATTTGTTATCAATCGCATCGAAGGTTTAGGTGGAAAGATATAGGTACCTCGTGCAAAATATTCCTTTAATATATCATTCTGAATCGTCCCGCTTATTTGATCTTTTAAAACTCCTTGTTTTTCTGCAACCGCTTTGTACATTGCAAGCAGTACGGAAGCTGGTGCATTTATCGTCATCGAAGTTGAAACCTTATCTAAAGGTATCTTGTCAAAGAGAATTTCCATATCTGCAAGTGTATCGATTGCTACTCCAACTTTACCGACCTCCCCATAGGCAATAGGATCATCACTGTCATAACCTATTTGAGTTGGAAGATCGAAAGCTACTGATAAACCGGATTGTCCTTGCTTAAGCAGATATCTGTATCTTTCATTTGATTCTTTAGCTGTTCCGAAACCAGCATACTGTCGCATAGTCCAGAATCTTCCCCGGAACATTGTGGGCTGTATTCCCCTGGTGAATGGAAATTCACCTGGAAAGCTTAATTTATCTTCGTATGTCCCGGTAAGATCATTCGGCGTATAAAGTTCTTTAACCGGTGTGAAGGAAACGGTGGTAAATTCTTTTTTTCTTTCAGAATTTTTTAGTATGAATTTGCTATAAGTATTAGCAAACCAATCTTTATATTTATTAATCAATCAAAACTCCTTTCGACCATAACAATCTTGCATTTTCATTTTTCTTTTGAAGGCAAAATTACCTTCAGTAAATCAGTTTGGCAAATATCGGTCAAATCGAGGCTTGATCTCAAAACTCATTGATTTATATTTGTTGAACCGTAATATTAATGGCTGCAGTATTTGGAACATCAAACCAGAGGAAATCTACAGTTGGCAATAAATAAGTTATTGTTTCTAAAGCTGTTTGGACATAAATCTTAACCAAAGGATTATTGAAATTTCCTTACTATACTAAATCCAATCTTTTTTTTGCAAAAGGGGATGTCATTATTTATTTTTACAGGCTCAAAATCAAAGTTTTTAGCTCTTTAATTGATTTTGCCGGGGTGGCGGAATTGGTAGACGCACAGGACTTAAAATCCTGTGGGAACTTGTTCCCGTGCCGGTTCGAGTCCGGCCCTCGGTACTCTTATTTAATTAAGAATGAAGAATTAACAATTAACAATTAAGAACGAAATGTCTAGTGCAAATTATTAATTCTTCATTTTCAATTGTTAACTGATCCCGGGCTCTTAGCTCAGTTGGTTAGAGCGTCTGCTTGACGTGCAGAAGGTCAAAGGTTCGAATCCTTTAGAGCCCACACTGCCTTCTGATAAATTATTCAGATTTAATCTGTAGTTATGAAAAGAAGGATTTTTTTATAAGGAATTATGGATAAGATCAAAATAAAATTTCCTGATGGGAAAGAGAAAGAATTTGAGAAGGGAATAACTCCTTTTCAAATTGCTCAATCTATTTCAGATAGACTTGCCAATGATGCGCTTGCTGCTAAGGTAAATGGATATGTGCTTGATATGCATAGACCGATTAGTCGTGATGCCGATATTCGTTTTCTGATGTTCGATGATAAAGAAGGAAAAGAAGTTTACTGGCATTCTTCATCGCACCTGATGGCACATGCAATTAAATCAATTTATCCTGAAGCTAAATTTGGAGTTGGTCCCGCAATTGAAAACGGATTCTATTACGATTTCGATATAAATAAAAAACTTGATGAAGGAGATCTTCGTAAAATTGAAGAGAGAATGGAAAAGATTTCAAAAGAAGATAAAAAATTTGAAAGAAAGGAGTTATCTAAAGATAAAGCCATCGACTTTTTCAAAAAGCAAGATGATCAGTATAAG
>JAPHUI010000448.1 GCA_026193755.1 Ignavibacteriaceae bacterium
GAAAATCCGGACTTTATACCAATAATTCGGGATCAGGAGAAGAAAATTGGTTGCAGAGACTATTATTATATACCGAAGGAAGAATTAAAATCTAAAGAGGAAAAAATTAAAAACGGTGATCTTCTTGCAATTACGACTACAGTAAAAGGATTAGATATTGGTCACGTTGGAATTGCTGTTAAAATGGAGGATGGTAGAATACATTTGCTTCACGCACCGCATGAAAATTCTAAAGTTCAAATCAGTGAGGAGCGGCTATCAGATTATTTGATGAAATATAAAAGACATTCGGGTGTGATCATTTTGAGAGCCATAGAACCTACTCAATAATTTTTTATTAAACTTTTCAAGACTTTTAAATTTTCCAGATCTTCCAGCTGCTCTTTTCCCTTTGGTGTTTCTAAAATTTTAGGAATTCTGGCTAACCTTTCATCATCCATTATATTCTTAAATCCTTCAAGTCCAATAAATCCTTTTCCAATATGCTCGTGCCTATCGACTCTGCTTCCCAAAGGTTTCTTGCTGTCATTCATATGAAAACATTTTAATTTTTCAAGTCCGATTATGTCATCAAACTCTTTAATAATCTCGTTAAAAGATTTTGGATCTTTTATGTCATATCCTGCAGCAAAAACGTGCGCTGTGTCAATACAAACAGTCATTCGCTCTTTCATTTCCACACGGTCAATTATTTCTCTAAGCTGCTCAAACCTGTAACCGATTGTAGTGCCCTGACCAGCCGTTGTTTCGAGCATCGAACTTACATTGTAATCCTTTGTTTTTTCGTGAGCAATGTTAAGCGATTCAGCAATTCTTTTTATCCCTTCTTCTTCGCCAGAACCAAGATGAGCACCAGGATGAAAGTTTAGAAGAGTAATACCGAGCAATTTACATCTTTCAAGCTCATCTAAAAATGCTTTTCTCGATTTTTCAAGAATTATCTTTTTCGTTGCACAAAGATTTATCAGGTATGAATCGTGTGCAACAACAAATTTAATATTCGATTTATCCAGTTTCGATTTAAAGGCATTAATCTCTTTATCATCAAGCTTTTTTTGAAACCAGCGGTTATTATTTTTAGTGAAGATCTGCATAGCAGTAAATCCCAGCTTTTCAGCCAGCTCAACTGATTTTGATACTCCACCTGAAATAGAAGTATGTGCACCAAGTAGTTGATTCATTTTTAATTAATGTAGTCTTTTATGATTTCTAATATATTCTCTTCAATTGATCGTGGTTTTAGACCAAATGATTGAAGTTTTTCTATATTTAATGAAACATCTTCAACTTTCGGAAAATTTGGGATATCATTCATCGTAATTTTTTGAATTAGATTTTTATCATATCCAGCAAGCAAACAAAGTGTCGTACCCATTTCAAATCGTGATAATCTCTCAAATCCTCCCACATTAAGAGTTTTACTTTTTAATTCCATAGAAGCTAAATCAACAATTATACGTGCTGCATCATTTAGTGAAATTGGTGTCCGGAATTGATCAGTAAAAAGTTTAACCGTTTTATTGTTTCTCAAGTTTTCAAATGTATTATGAAAATAACACCGGGAATGATTTAACCCAATGCCGTAAAGCAATGCTGTTCTGAGTATTAAATAATTGTCAGTTGATTCTTTGACTTTTTGCTCACCCATTAATTTGGTCTCAGCATATAATGATACCGGAATTAATTTTGCATCTTCTTTAAGAAACGAATCTCTGTAACCAGCATAGACTAGATCAGTTGAGATATAAACAAGCTTTGAATTATGTGTGTTACTGAGTTCAGCAAAATTTTTAGTCGCTGTAACATTTGTTTCAAAATAATCTTTGGTGGTCTGATTTTCTTTTGGAACAGGGTTAGTAATTGCAGCAGTATGAATAACTATGTCAGGTTCAACATCTTCAAAAATCCTGTTAAGATCATTTTTATTTACTATATCAATTTTTGAAGAAGGAAATTTTCCACAGTTACCCAAAATATTATTAAAAGTAGTGTGGATGTTAAATTTCCTTGCAAAAGTAAGATTCAGATACTGACCCAGCAGACCGCTGCCACCTGTTATTAAGACTTTTTTCATTTAGTATACCAAATTAGTGACCTATTTAATTTTCAAATGAACAATAGATTTACGGCAAAGTTATTTTACAACCTTCTATTCTTTGGATTTACTAAGTGCCTTTGGTAAATTTATAAATTATTTAACGAAAGTATATGTATAAAAATCTTTTAATCAGCATTTTTTTTATTTCAAGTCTGGTCTGTCACGCACAACCAGGCCAGTTTTTCGATGCCCCGTTCGGCGGTGGAATAGGTTATGTGCCAGCCTGGTATGTTCCAAATCTTTCCCCGGTAAATAGTGAATTGAATAATATTGGTATGCCCGAGCTTTCCACCAGTGGTTTTTACTCTTCCGGCATTGCAGGATTTATTTATATTGGATTTGTAAAGAATTTAAGAATTGGAGGAATGGGTTTTGGTGGATCTCTTTCATCAAATCAGAATGTTAGTGGAATAAACAGGGAGGTTATTTATAGTCTCAGCGGTGGAGGAGTAACAATTGAATATACCCTCCCATTTATTAAAAATCTTGGCGTATCTGTCGGTGCTGCAATTGGAACTGGGAGTTTACAATTAGATATGTATCGGAATTCTGGTGAATTTACTTGGGGAGTAATCTGGG
Organism: Ignavibacteriaceae bacterium; assembly: GCA_026193755.1. Classification (GTDB taxonomy): domain Bacteria; phylum Bacteroidota; class Ignavibacteria; order Ignavibacteriales; family Ignavibacteriaceae; genus IGN2. Next base: position 2,678 of record JAPHUI010000448.1, read on the forward strand.
ATGAATTAGCCAACCCGAATAATCCCTCAGAAAATTTTAACAAAAAATTAAAAAACAGCTTTTGGATGTTCACTCCGACTATTAATCTTGATTATCCCTTGTACAGATTTGTTACTATTAGACTGGGGGTTGGTTACCAGTTAGCGTTCGCTGATGACTGGACTGCAGATAATGATCAACCTGTATCCGGCATTCCTTCCGATTTAAATAGCAATTCATTTTTTATTCAATCCGGTATCTTTGTAGGCTTTTTCTCTTTTTAATTATGAAGAAAATTCTTGTAACAGGCGGTGCAGGTTTTATTGGTAGTAATTTCATTAACTACATCCTTAAAACCAGAAAAGATGTCTTTATAGTTAATTTAGACAAGTTAACTTATGCAGGCAACTTAAAGAATCTTACCGGAGTCGAAAACCATCCTAATTATACTTTCATTAAAGGCGATATTGTAAATGATGAGTTGGTGCGGTATATATTTCAGAAGTACCGGATTACTCATGTAATAAATTTTGCAGCCGAATCACACGTTGATAGAAGTATTCTTGGCTCAGAAATTTTTTTCAGAACAAATGTTTTAGGAACAAACATACTTCTCGAAACTGCAAAATATTTTGGAATAGAAAAATTTGTTCAGATTTCTACCGACGAAGTGTATGGCAGCCTAGGTCCTGAAGGACAATTTGAAGAAACAACTCCACTCCAACCAAACAGTCCGTATGCGGCAAGTAAAGCCGCTGCTGATATGATGGCTTTAGCTTTTCATCATACATATGGAGTCCCCGTAGTGATAACAAGGTGTTCGAATAATTACGGACAATACCAATTCCCCGAGAAATTAATTCCTTTATTGATCATTAACTCATTGAATGATCAAAAACTTCCTGTTTATGGTGATGGATTATATGTTCGGGATTGGATATATGTAATTGATCATAATAAAGCTGTTGAGCTAGTTTTAGACGAGGGAAAAATCGGTGAGGTATACAACGTTGGAGCAAATACCGAAAAGAGGAATATTGAAATTGTAAAACTTGTTTTAAAACAGCTTGGGAAATCTGAAGAATTGATAGAATTTGTTAAGGACCGACCCGGGCACGATAGAAGGTATGCAATTAATTCAAAGAAAATCAAAAAGCAGCTTGGGTGGGAACCGGACTATTCTTTTGAGAATGCAATGCGTGATACGATCAATTGGTATATAAAAAATGAAAAGTGGTGGAAAGAAATTATCTCCGGTGAATATATAAATTACTACAAGTTACAATATCAAGCTTAAAATTTAATGATATACGGAGTCAAAAAAACATGAATTCTAAAATAGCAGTTTGTTTTTTATTTTTATTTCACTTCGCATTATACTCTCAGAATAATCAGAATAAAAATTTCAGTAGTGATATTCTTGGAACAGCTCCAATAAGTGTAACAATTGGCGGTTCTTTCCCAATTACCGGGACATTCCCTGCACTCATGACCGAAAGAGTTGATGAATTTATTTCCAGAATTTATGCGCAGGCAGTTGATATGACACTAAAGGTTACATCCGACCCCGATATATATAGAAAGCTTAAGGAACAAATAAATAATTTTGCTCTAAGGGGGATAAAACTAAAGCGTGCAACTGGTGAAGAAATGACAATCGATTTGAAAAAATTCAGACTTAATGGTGATTTTGCATATAATCCTTACCTCAAAAACGATGATGTCATTATTTTCCCGGCATATGATATTAGTCGAAATTTTGTCGCGGCGAGTGGTGCTGTTAATTTTCCTGGTGTTTTCGTTTATGTTGAAGGAGACAAACTTAGCGATGTTCTTGACTTGGTTGGTGGAATCAATCCTGCCTATGAAAATGTGGATAGTGTCGAGATTTCCAGACTTTCTTACGATGGGCAAACGCAAACAAATATAAAAATTGCAATTGATAAGGATTTCGTAATTCAGAGAGGAGACAGGCTTAGATTTTTAGCATATGAGACTCAAAAGAAAAACTTCTACGTTACCGTAATCGGAGAAGTAAAAATGCCCTCAAATGTACCAATCACTAAAAACCACACTACTTTATATGAAGTCATTCAGGCATGCGATGGATTCACAGAACTAGCCTCATTAAAAAGAGCGAGAGTTTACAAAAGAAATACTTTGTCAATCTTTTTAGAGGAAATGTATAACATTAATCTCAATGAACAACCTGACCTTGAAAATCCTAAATTTAGAAATATCATACTGAATCTCGAGTTAGCCTTAATGTATAGAATGTCAAACGTGGTAACAGAAGACACAAATTATTTCAATCTTGAAAATCAATTAAGAGTATTAATTGAGGGAAGTTCTCTTGATTTCAGAAAGGTTAATGATTCAACTTCAGATATTGCAAAATATATCGTGCAAAGTGGGGATGTGATAATAATTCCACCCATACAGAATTCGGTCTATGTATTTGGACAGGTTTTAAGACCAGGACATGTAACTTTTATCAACGGAAAAGATTACCTCTACTATATTAATGAAGCAGGCGGTATGGGAGAACTTGCTGAGGATGATGAAGTGATGGTAATTAAAGGTGGATCAAGAGCCTGGATTTCACCTTTAAAAGATGAAGTACAAATTGAAGAGGGTGATTATGTTTATGTACCAAAACAAAGTCTGAGAACATTAAGATCGTATATTCTGGAGTACTCTGTTTATATGAGTCTTTTAGCAAGTATCGCGGCTATACTTTTATCCATCGTAACAATTTCACAAAAATAATTCGACTTGCTTTTATACAAATAAAGAATATATTTGCAACGCTTTTTTGAACTATATTTTAGCTTTAGTATTTCGATGATTTATAAAGGATTTGGTGTTTAAAATTAATCTAACCTTATTTGACTTTATTAAATAAAGAAAGTAAATTTACAGCCCTTCATTTCAGAAGGTTTTATTTTGTTCATTGAAAGAGTGAGTGCGTTTAATCTGTTAATTAAACGGTTTCAACAAAGCGTA
>JAPHUI010000307.1 GCA_026193755.1 Ignavibacteriaceae bacterium
GAATATAAGATACATTTATCACTTCAATAAGTCCATCATAAATAATAGTCAAATTTTAATTGGTTTAACATTTTAATTGCAATGTAATTTAGAAAGCGATTAATATTTCGCCACATGGGTTTTGTATTTGAATTATATTATTACAGAACCACTGCTATTTTAATTGAAATTTATTCAATAACACTGGTGTTTTAACATAAAACGCCTTTACCCTTGTCCAAAGGGAAGCTGGATTTTCGGCTTCCCTTTTTTATTTACAAATCAAACAAAAAAAAACTTTTTATTCCCGGTTTAATTTGAAATGGAAGATTGAACCGTATATTTTTTATGTTCCTCTTAAAAAAAATTAAGATTGATATCAAAGGCATCATCACTAAAATAGAAAGCAAAGATTATTACTTGATTCCTTCTGGACAGGATAATGAAATAATCTGTTCTCTAAAAGGCAAATTCAAGAAGGAATATGCAATGAAGAAGGATAAACTCTTCTTCACTGATTTTATTGCAGTTGGTGATTACGTTGAGTTTGAAATGAATAAAGACGGTACAGGAGTAATAAATAGGATAGAAAAAAGAAAAAACTATCTCTCAAGGAAATTGCCGAAAGTACGCGGAGCCAGCTACAGGGGTGAAAGACTTGAACAGGTCGTTGCTGCCAATATTGATAATGTTGTGATAGTAACAAGCGTGCACTTTCCGGATTTTAATAATCGTGTGCTTGACAGACTTCTCGTCACAGCTGAAAGCTCTCACTTACATCCTATCATAGTCCTAAATAAAATCGATCTCGATGAATCCAGGATTACTAAACATTGGAAATTACTTTATGAAAAAATTGGTTATAAGTTCATCTCAACAAGCGCTGAAACGAATGAAGGATTAGAAATACTGAAGAAAGAAGTTGCTGAAAGAAAGAATTTATTTTGGGGACATTCCGGAGTGGGTAAATCTTCGCTGCTTAATAAAATGTTTCCACAACTAGATCTGAAAATTGGTGCGGTCAGCCAATATTCCTCTAAAGGAACTCATACTACTGTCACTTCTAAAATGATAAAAGTAGAAGAAAATACTTTTATTATCGATACACCGGGAATAAGAGAAATTGAACCGTATGGAATAAGAAAATCAGATTTGGGACATTATTTTGTTGAGTTCGTAGAGTATATTAACAGTTGTAAATTTAATACTTGCACACATAACCATGAACCAGGCTGTGCAGTATTAGAATCAGTCGAGAAGGGATTAATTTCGGAACAAAGATATGACAGCTATCTGAGAATGTTAGAAACAATAGAGGATGATATTAATTTCTGATGAAAATTAATTCGGAAATAATTCTAAAAGATTTTTCAGCATTCACAAAGACATTTGAAAAAATAACTGAACAGCATTTAATCACCTACTCATTCCCTCTTAAAAATTTTGATTCATTAACAGTAATGGATCAACTAAACGAATTCTGTGATGATATTTTCTTCTTCAGGATTCCCGAGAACAAGCTAACAATTACCGGACTGAATTCTGCACTTGAACTGGCATCAGGTGAAAGCAATCATTTTTATTCTGTTAATGATCAGTTTAATTATTGGAAGAAAAATTATAGCACTAATTGGAACGGATTAAATTTTAGTTCCTTACCAACTATATGCTGCACAGCTAAGTTTGACCCTTCAAAATCATCTTCTCTTTGGAATGATTTTGAATCACTTAGAATTTACATTCCTGAATTTATTTTTTCTTGCAAGGATGGGCAGACAATCGGAGTCTACAATTTTATTCTTCATAATAAACAAAGCCTAGAGGAGATTTCGAGCGGGTTATCATTTTATTTAAAAAAAGTTGAAGAGTTAAAAGAAAAACCGGTTGAAGAATTAAACCCCAAAATTAGGTCGACACTCAATACAAGTGAGGAAGAAGTAAATAGTTGGAAGCAATCATTTAATAAAGCCTTGCAAATACTAAATGCAGGAGAGGTTGATAAATTAGTGCTTTCAAGAATGCATGGTTTTACTTTGTATGAACCAATTAACTGGACAATTTTGCTCGACAAATTAACGCAAAGGTTTAACGATTGTTATCTCTTCTTTACAAAAAGAAAAAGTTCATTCTTTTTCGGATCATCTCCTGAAATGTTTCTGAAAGTATCAAGTAATATTGCTGAAGTAGAATCGGTTGCGGGTTCTGCGCCGAGAGGCGAGGTGTTTGAAACAGATCAACAATTTGAAAGATTACTTCAAACAAGTGAAAAAAATCGTCGGGAACATCTTTTTGTAAGTGAATTTATTTCTGAGATACTGATTCACTATTCAGATAATGTACGAATCATAGAAGAAAAACAAATAAGAAAGCTCAATAATATTCAGCATCTTGTTACAAGGATTTCAGCAGAACTTAATTCTAAGAATAAGTTATTTGATCTGATTGACTCCCTATACCCTACTCCAGCTGTTTGCGGAGTACCTAAAGAATTGGCATTAAATTCTATCAGAAAGCTGGAAGTTCACGATCGAGGGTTGTATTCTGGGTTAATTGGATTAATGAATTTTGAAGGAGAATGTGAATTAGCTGTAACAATTCGTTCCGCTTTAGTAAAGAATAACACTGTGATGGCATTTGCCGGTGCAGGACTCGTTAAAGACTCGAACTCAGATGACGAATTTTTTGAAACGAACTTAAAACTTTATACGATACTATCTTTATTTAGCAATGAAAATAAATGTAAATAGAAATAATTTATGGAGCCGGATTTTTATTGATCAGCTTGCTGTAATGCGTGTGCAGCATGCTTGTATTTCTCCAGGTTCAAGAAGCACACCGCTAACTTACATTTTATCAAAAAATAGAAAGATTAAATCTTTTATCCATATTGATGAAAGAAGTTCTGCGTTTTTTGCACTTGGATTGGCAAAAGTAACAGGCAAACCCGTCCTTGTAATAACGACTTCCGGAACAGCAGTAGCTGAACTCTATCCCGCAATTATCGAGGCTTATCAGCAGCGAACCCCACTAATTATTTGCACTGCAGACCGACCAGCTGAATTAATCGGGACTGGTGCAAACCAAACAATAAATCAGCACAATATATTTCGAAACCATATACGTTGGTTTAGAGATTTAGGTTTGCCTTCAATAAGTGATACGGGGTTTTATCATCTCCAAAAAATTGCTATTAAAGCTTATCGTATTAGCTCCTCGGAGAACAGAGGTCCGGTTCATCTTAATTTCCCTTTTAAAAAACCCCTCGAACCTTTTTCCTATACGGACAGTGTTAGTAAAAATATATTTAGGACAAAACCGCAAAGATTAATTAGAACAAATTCACAAATTTCAACGCCTAAGCTTGAAAAGAGTAAAGACTTTAAAAGAATTGTTAGTCAATTAACTGAATCGGAAAAAGGGATTATCCTGGTTGGGCCAATGGAGTATGATGATAAGTTAATTAAAAAAATTAAGGAACTCTCAGGCTTACTGAAATATCCTGTCTTCGCTGACGGAATTTCACAACTCAGATTTAGTGTCAATAAAAAAGATAATTTTTTAATATCTAATTTCAATTCGATGTTTGCATCTCAAAAATTTATTAGTGAACACAATCCAGACATAATTCTTCAGTTTGGCAGGACTCCGACTTCTACAATAATGGAAAAATTTCTGGAAGAAACTGATTCTGTTAGATACACTATTGATACCTATGGTGACAAGCATGATCCTGCAAGAACTGCAAATTTAATATTTGCAATTAAACCAGTCTCTTTTTGCGAGACCTTAATTTCGCAATTAAGAGAAGAGAACTTCAAAAGACCTAAATCGAACTGGTCAAAAGATTTTATCCGGGCTGAAGAGATTAGTGAAAATCTAAAATCGAAAATTATTGACAGAGCAAAATTTCCAAACGAACCATCAATTATAACTGAAATTCTAAAACTAATTCCTTCTGGAAGTAATTTAGTAATAGGTAACAGTCTTCCTGTTAGGGATCTTGATAATTTTGCCTTTAAATCTTCAAAGAAGATTAAAATTCATTTTAATAGAGGCGCAAGCGGAATTGATGGAATTACTTCAACAGCGTTAGGCATAGCTTCAATAAAGAAAAAAACTTTTTTAATAACGGGGGACCTTTCTTTTCTCCATGATCTAAATGCTCTTGCTGCTGCAGTTAAATATTCTATCCCAATAACCATACTAGTTATAAATAATAACGGCGGCGGTATTTTCGAATCGCTCCCTATTGCAAACAGAGTTAAACACTTTGATAAATTTTTTATCACGCCTCATAACCTTGATTTAGGTGAGATTATAAAATCATTCGGAATAGATCATCAGCTAATTACAACAAGAAAAGAACTTCAGCGGCATTTAAAGAATAGTCTTAACCTGAATATTCCATCAGTACTTGAAATACAAACTGATGCTGTCCGATCTGTTGAGCTTCGTATAAAAATTAGCAGTGAGACGAAAAAAAATCTGGATAAAGAGTTTTAGGAATGTTTATTCAATACGAAAGTATTAAACTTCATTTTGAAAATTTTTCTGATTTTGATCCTGGTAAAAAGACTATAATTTTTCTTCACGGCTTTACCGGTTCAGCAAATGATTGGAAAGATGTCGCAAGTAAACTTGATAAACGATTCAATAAAATAGCCTTTGATTTAATCGGTCACGGAAAAACCAGCTCACCTACCGACGTTAAATTTTATAAGATTGATTCCGTCACCAATCAGATTGAAGTACTAATTCGACATCTTGGATTAAAAGGAGTAATTCTCTGCGGTTATTCGATGGGAGGCAGAGTTGCACTTAACTTTGCTGTAAATAATCCAAATCTTTTATCCGGACTGATTCTTGAAAGTTCGTCAGCAGGCATCAGAAACAAGAATGAGAGAGCGAAAAGAAAAAACAACGATGAAGAACTTGCTTCCTTCATCCTGAACAATTCAATTGAAGATTTCGTAACCAAATGGCTGGATCAGGAAATATTTGGTACTATCAGACGGTTCTCAAATGAGAAAATTAAAATGATAAAAGAAGAAAAGATGAGAAATTCACGTACCGGATTGGCTAATTCGCTAATAAGTTTTGGAACGGGTGTAATGCCTTACCTCGGTTCTGAATTAATTAAATTGAAAATACCTGCTCTTCTCATATCAGGTGGGTTGGATGAAAAGTTTACACAAATAAATCAAAGTCTAAGAAAACTATTTCCATCTGCTAAACATAAAATAATCTCCACAGCCGGGCACAATACACATCTCGAAGAACCGAAGAAGTTTGGCGACGCAGTTAATAAATTTCTAAAATCTTTTTGAATCTTGACAAAGGAAATACCTAATCATAAATTGTTGGTTCACTGATCAAAAAAGCTTAAGTTAATACATCTGATTAAGTAAAACCTTACAACTTGTTTTAATCACAATCAGAAAGGAGCCAGTTATGAAGCTAATATTTACTGTCTTACTTCTCATTTCTTTTTTTTCCACTTTCGCACAAGTCACTTTTACAGATGTTGCTCCTGCAATGGGAGTTGATGATATTGGCAATGGTCAGGGAGTATCTTCCATCGATTTTGATAATGATGGATTCATCGATATTTTCCTTGTCAATAATGGTCAGCCTTGCCGCCTATTTCGTAATGATTTAGGAATCGGTTTTACAGATGTTGCCTCCACTTTAGGTGTAAACAATAACGGAAACGGCAGAGGTTGTGCAATCGGTGATTTCAATAATGATGGATTGACAGACATCGTAATCGGGAATTTCAGTCAGAGTTGCATCTTGTACTGGAACGATTCAACAGCTTTCACCAATGTTACTACTGCTGCCGGAATGAACTTCACAACCTGGGGTGGTTCAATCAACTGGTTTGATTACAACAACGACAGCCGTCTCGATTGTTATATCGGTAACGATGGGATACCCACACACGCAAATTATCTATTCGCGAATAATGATCTTTCAACATTCACTGAAGTTGCAGCTAGCGTAGGACTGACCGATGACCTTTCGACCCTTTCAACAGCTACTGCTGATTACGACAACGATGGTGATCTTGATATTTTCATTGGAAACCAAAGCGGATCACCTACCGGCGTTCTCTTCCAGAATAACGGAGGTTCTTTTACAGATGTTTCCGTCTCTTCCGGACTTGAGACATATTCTTACACCTGGGGTGCCGATTGGGGTGACTTTGATAACGACGGCGATCTCGATCTCTATCTTGCAAATTCGAACGCAGGTAATCAATGTTTCGTGAATAATGGCGACGGGACCTTCACTGAATCAGCAGCTTTCCTTGGGATAGCTGACCCTACTTCCTCCTTTTCATGCGGTTGGGCAGATTTCGATAATGACGGTGATCTCGATCTCTACGTTGCAAATGCCAGTTCGGGTGTTGACAAACTTTACAGAAATGAAGGTGCAACATTTACAGATGTCGCAGCTTCAGTAGGAACGAATGATACGAGGCATTCCAATAGTACAACGTGGGCAGATTTCAATAACGATGGGTTTCTTGACTTGTATCTTTCAAATAACGGAAGTGAAAATAGGCTTTATATGAGTAATGCTGGAAACTCTAATCACTGGCTTGAGCTTAAGCTTGTCGGCATAACAGTCAATCGTTCCGCTATTGGTGCGCGGGTTCGTATTGTTGCCGACGGATCATCACAAATTCGTGAGGTGCAAGGTGGTTCCGGACACAACGGCCAGAATTCACTTCCGGTTGAATTTGGACTTGGAGCGATTACGACAGTTGACAGTATTATTGTTAACTGGCCCGGCGGTCCGGTGGATATACATACAAACATTGCAGCCGACCAGATTATTAGTGTTACTGAAGGACAACCGATTGTATCCGTTGAATTGTCAAACTTTGCTACACCAGTTGGTTATGTGCTCGCACAAAATTATCCCAATCCGTTTAATCCTTCTACAACTATTGAATACTCACTACCTGAAAGAACAGATGTTAAACTGTCAGTTATAAATATTGTTGGTGAAGAGGTAACTGAGTTAGTGAACCAGACAATGGATGCAGGCAATCACAGGGTCGAGTTCAATGCAGCAAATTTACCAAGTGGAGTTTATTTCTACAGGCTGCAGGCAGGTAATCCTTCGACAGGCTCAGGACAAAGCTTTATTACAAGTAAAAAAATGATTCTCTTAAAGTAATTTATAGGGAGCTTCAGCTCCCTTTTTAATCTTTTCCTCATTTCCATTTTAAGGAACGTGGTTTAAAAGTTTTTAAATATTACCTCCCTATTTACAGGAGTTGGTTTGACCAAGACTTCTTTAACACCCTTGGTATTTATTTAAGTCATATTTGTAATTAACTGAGAAATAATCAGTGAATTAAATCATCAATTTCATTATGCAAAACATAAAATAATCTCCACAACCGGGCACAATACTCATCTTGAAGAACCCAAAAAGTTTATAGAAGCAGTTAATAGTTTTTTAAGCAGGTTTTAATTTGATGTTTTTATTTCAGCTAAACAAATCAGTCTGAGTTTTACTGTAATCTGTCAATTTATACCTAACAGGTTTTGATAATTTTTTAATGATTCCATCTTTTTCAGCTCGCTTCAACCACACATTAAGTTGAGCTGAAGTAATTTCCATATTTTCTTTCAATTCTTTTTGTTTTACTTCTCTATCTTTTAATAATCCATGTAATTTAATGATGAATAATTCATAAAAACTTTTTTTAATTATCATTTCAAAATTATTTTCAACTGGTTCCCTAGAAGGTTGTTCAGTCACCTTAGGTGATAAAACTTGTTTTGGTTCGTAAACTACTGAGACACTGTAATCAACAGGCTCAGATTCTTTATCACTTCGAACTTTATCAACTAAATTTTTTAAATCCATTTCATACTTTAAAACTTTACCACCATTATTAATTAATTGATCATTTCCCGAATCTCTATTATGATTTTCCTTTACAAAAAGCGGTACCCATTTTTTCTTTAAATTTTCGTTTGCACCAGTCCAGGTGCCGCCTTTTAATCCTGAATGAACAACAACTGCTACTTCGGAAAGACAATATATATATTTATTACGACCCATTGCATTTCCAATATTAAAGCCTGCTTCAGGGTAGTAAGCTGATATGAAAACAAGTTTGCCTTCACTAAGATATTTTCTATATGTCTGTGAAATTGATTTCTGGAATAAACTATCAGCTAACACACCAAGCGCCCTTCCATTATTTTCAAGTGCCCCCAACATTGAAGTTTCATCCACACCTTTAGCACCACCTGAAATTAAAGTCAATTTTTTTTCGGCAATGTAATTGCCAAGCTCTTTTGAATAATTAATATCTTTATCAGAAATATTTCTTGAACCAACTACTGCTATCCCTTCAGAATTAATTAATTTTTTATTACCTGAGCCAAATAAAACCGGCGGGGATAATTCTCCTAATCTTTTTTTAAGCTTTAATGGATATTCAGCATCTGATCTTGTTAATACCCAGATACCTGCTCTACTCCATTTTTCTAAAACCATGCTCATTTGAGCACCACGTTTTAAAAGAGAGATTAATCGCTCTCTGGTGATCTTACCGTTATTCCAACTCTCAATTATATTTTCACCATCCTCGGATAATAAACTACCGGGAGTATATCCTCTGTCTCTCAACCATCCGGCAAAAATTTTCCACTCAGTTGGTGTGAGCGGATTTACATCATCTTTACCGGGTTTCTTAAAGTAAGATGTAAGTAATACTATAGATTGTTTTTCAGTGTTCAGAATTTCCATGTTTAACTTCCTGAAGTAGTTGAAGCGAGCACAACTGGATAAACGATTCCTGAGCCTGCTTTTCTTAATAATGCCGAAATTACAGTTAAAGTCCAACCCGAATCTACAATATCATCAAATAATAATACAGGAGAATTTTCAATCACACCATCAATTTCAAAAACGCCGTCAAGATTATTACATTGGTGAAATCTGTTTTGCATAAACTTTTGCTGGGAATTATTTTTTATTTTCTTAACAACATTTTTGAAAGGTATTCCAAGCTTCAATGCCAGTCTGCTAGCAAAATCCGGGACTAGTTCTGTATGATTTAACGAAGGTACACAGGTTACCCATTCCGTTTTAGGCTGTGGTTTCCATCTTTCTGTTATCATTTCAGCCAATGCATTAACCAAATCGTCTGAAAGATGATTATTATTTTTACACTCACGTACTTTATAACCCCAACCGGCATCACCCCAGCGTGCAAGAATTCTTCCATTTTCACCTCGCAGTTTTGCCGGTGTAGAGCCAGTTAAACCATAAATTGGAAAAGAATCTTTCGCAACTTGTTTTTTTAACACTAGAGGCATTTCACTTTGTTTAATAAACCTGGTTGCAGCTATAACGAGATTATTATTTATTGTTACTGGTAGCTTGATCTCACTTTTACAATTCTGACAATTATTACAATCTGAAGGATCTGGATCATCTAAAGATTTTCTTAGAAATTTCATTAAGCATTCTTTATGATTTACATAAACCTGCATCTCTTCCCATTCCGATATTCGCTGGTTTGTAAGAAAACTAATTCTATCTCTATCAACTTTAAATGGATTAGGTGTCCGATAGTATTTGCTTTTGTCTTTAATAACCGGTGCAGGATTTTCAACTGATAGTAATTTCAGAACTTTCTCAATACTTCCAAATGAAAAATTTAATTTTTCTTCTATGTTTCTTACGGTCAATCCATCAGACTGATTTAACAGATCCAATATTTTATAAACATCCTGCTCATGTGGGAAAGCTTTTCTTCTGAAAAATTCATGGATTTCTTCATCTTCCCTTCCTGTTAAAAGAATACCGTAAGCTTTATCTATTGCTCTGCCCGCTCTTCCAACCTGCTGATAATAAGAAACAACATTTCCGGGAGCCTGATAATGAATAACAAAACCTAAATCCGGTTTATCATATCCCAGTCCCAGAGCAGAAGTAGCAACAAGAGCTTTGATTTGATTATTCAGAAGTTTTTCTTCCAATGCAATCCTATACTCATTTGCATCATTAAAATCTTCGTTCTCAACATCAGAGTAATATGCCTCCGCTTTGATATTATTCATCTTAAGCCAGCCTGCAACTGTTTCAGCATCTCTTTTTGTTAATGTATAAATTATTCCTGTCCCCGTCAATTTCGGCAGATTCTCAGCAAGCCAGGCTAATCTCTGCGCTTGATCCGGCAACACTATGTTTTGTAAATAAAGACTTTTGCGCGAAAGATTTCCCCTTCTGATTTCCAATCCTTTTAGTTGGAGTTCAATATCTTTTACAACACGATCATTAGCAGTTGCTGTGGTTGCAAGCACGGGCATATTGGCAGGAACATTTCTTAAAACATTGATTATTCTCCTGTAATCGGGTCTGAAGTCATGTCCCCAATCCGAAATACAATGAGCTTCATCAACTACAAACAAACCTATTTTATCCGATAAAGGAATGATAACTTCTTCGATAAAATTCTCGTTGGCTAATCTTTCAGGTGAAATTAATAATGCATCCACAGTATCGGAACGAATTTTTCGAATCACTTCCTTCCACTCATTTGTATTTGCTGAGTTAATAGTTTCAGCGTTTATTCCAATTGGTTTTGCTGCCTCAAGCTGGTTACGCATTAGAGCAAGTAAAGGAGAGATGATAAGAGTTATTCCTATTCCCTTGTCTCTCAGAATTTTTGTTGAAAGAAAATAAACAATACTTTTGCCCCAGCCGGTACGCTGAACTAAAAGGAGTTTTTTATTTTTATTAGCAACCGAATCAATTGCCTCCCATTGCCCTTCTCTGAATTCTGCGTTGGCATTGTTTAATACTTTTCGAAGTAGGAATGTGGCTTCTTGTTTATCCATTTAACTCAAAAGGTAGTTTAATATTGAAAAAATAAATATTTCATCCATATATAACAATTAGTTCTAATTCATCCATCCATTCAATCATACATTCATGCATCCATACAATCACGCTATGATTCAATCTTATTTTTTTTTTCAATATTTTTGCCCTACCAATCAACAAGTAAATCAGGATTATTATGAATTCTAAATGGGAAAAGATTAAATCCACCTCGGGTGGATATAAAGATATTATTTATGAAAAAATGGATGGAATTGCCAAGGTTACAATAAACAGACCCGAAGTTCGGAATGCATTTCGTCCCGAAACAGTAATGGAAATGTATTCTGCATTTTCGGATGCAAGAAATGATGAGTCAATAGGAGTTATTCTACTAACCGGTGCTATTCCTGCAAAGGATGGAAAGTATGCTTTCTGCTCCGGCGGTGATCAGAGAATAAGAGGTGATAAAGGTTACAAATCAAAAGAAGGTACGCAGAGTTTAAACGTTCTCGATCTTCAAAAATTAATTAGAAGCATTCCAAAAGTTGTGATAGCACTTGTTGCAGGGTATGCAATCGGTGGTGGCCACGTTCTGCATATAGTTTGTGATTTAACCATCGCTGCCGATAATGCAATCTTCGGACAGACAGGTCCTAAAGTTGGAA
>JAPHUI010000156.1 GCA_026193755.1 Ignavibacteriaceae bacterium
AATGTTAATTGTAATACACTAAATTGATCGTTAAATTATTTAGTGTCTTTATCAAATCTTAAAATTATTTGAAATTAAAATCCGGAGAATGCTATGGCTCTTAAAGTTGGTGATAAAGCACCTTCATTCAAATTAAAAAATCAGGATGGTGAAACCATCTCTCTTTCTGATCTAAAGGGAAAACCTGTCGTTCTATATTTTTATCCAAAAGATGATACATCAGGTTGCACGAAAGAAGCATGCAATTTCAGGGATGAATTTCCTAAGTTTGGAAAAATGAAAGCAGAAATAATTGGTATCAGCGCTGATTCAGTTGAATCGCACAAAAAATTTGCACAGAAGTACAAACTCCCTTTTAATTTATTAAGTGATGAAAAGAAAGAAGTCATTAAAAAATATGGAGTATGGCAGGAAAAAAGTATGTATGGCAAAAAATATATGGGCATAGTCCGAACCACATTTATTATTGATTCTTCAGGAAAGATTAGAAAAATATTTCCAAAGGTTAAAGTAGATAATCATAACAAAGAAGTAATGGAAGCTTTGAAAGAAATGTAATGGTAAATAAAGTTTATCTGACAAGAAGGGAAACTTTCGCTGCTGCTCACAGGTTATTCAAACCTGAATTATCCGACAAAGAAAATTTTGAATTGTTCGGGAAATGCAGCAACCCAAACTGGCACGGGCACAATTATACTTTGGAGGTTACAGTTGCTGGCGAAGTGGATTCGAGTACTGGATTTGTTTTGGATATTAAAAAGTTAAAGGAAATTATTCTGGAAAATGTTATTTCCAAGGTTGATCATAAAAATTTGAATCTAGATACTGATTTTATGAAAGGGATTATTCCAACTTCAGAAAATATTACGATTGCAATCTGGAACCAGCTTGAAGATAAAATTCCAGGTGGCAAGTTATATTCGGTAAAGCTGTACGAAACTGAAAATAATTATTTTGAGTATAAAGGAGAATAAATCATGGATAACGATAAAGTAAAAAACCTGATTTACGATCTTCTAAAGAATATTGGTGAAGATCCTAAGAGAGAAGGACTTTTGGATACTCCAAAAAGGGTTACTGAGGCTTATGAATTCCTCACGTCCGGGTATCATAAGAAAATCGAAGAAGTAATGAATGATGCACTCTTCAATGAAAAGTATGATGAAATGGTATTGGTTAAGAACATTGATTTTTACAGTCTTTGTGAACACCACATGCTGCCTTTTTATGGCAAAGTGCATGTAGCTTACATTCCGGATGGTAAAATAATTGGGTTGAGTAAAATTCCAAGAATCGTAGACGTATTTGCACGAAGACTGCAGGTTCAGGAACGGATGACACAGCAAATAGCAGACACACTCGAGCATTATCTTCAACCGAGAGGTGTCGCCGTTGTATCGGAAGCTTTTCATATGTGTATGATGATGCGAGGAGTTCAAAAACAGAATTCATCTGCTACTTCAAGTGCGGTTCATGGTGATTTTAAGGACGATCCTCGTACGAGAGCAGAGTTTCTAAATCTTATTTCTCAAAAGAATTTATAATTATGGCAAAAAAAGATGGAATATGGATTACTGGTGCGAGTTCAGGAATAGGAAAGGCTATTGCACTCGAGTTTGCAAAAATCGGATGTAATGTATTTGTATCCGCAAGAAGAGCTCAGGAATTGGAACGCCTGAAAGATGAAGCTGGTAAGCCCGGTGATAACATCTATACTTTTCCTTGTAATGTTGCATCTTCTACGAATGTAGATCAAACATTTAAAAAAATTAACAATGACTTCGAAGTACATTGTCTTATTAATAGTGCCGGAATTACTTCCTTTAAACACGCCGCAGATAATTCTGCAAATGAAATAAATGATATTATTAATACTAATCTTCTTGGAGCAATATATTCAACTAAAACTGTGCTGCCGACTTTTATTAAAAATGAATCGGGAACGATTTTTAATATTCTTTCGGTGGTAGTAAATAAAACCTTTACAAGAAGTTCCGTTTATGCAGCCTCAAAAATGGGTTTGCTTGGTTATAGTAATTCTTTACGTGAAGAGGTCAGGAAGCATAACATAAGAGTAATAAACATCATTCCAGGCGCAACAGAAACTTCAATGTGGGCGCAGGAAATCAGGAAAGAAAAAGGGGAGAGAATGATGAACCCTGAAAGTTTAGCACGCATTATTGTTTCAGCTTATTTACAAAAAGATAATCTTGTAACCGAAGAAATTGTCTTAAGACCTGTAACAGGAGATTTAGATTAAAAATAAAAAGCCGGCCATTGAGCCGGCATTTGGGGAGAGAGATTGATATTATACGAACTTTTTAGTTAAAATCTTTGTCTCTCATCTTTCTCATCATTTGATGTTTTCTGTCGTGCATCATTCTTGACATTTTATTCCATTCTTTCTTTTGATTATCGTCCAGAAGCTGATAAATATCCATTTTGTGATTTGCCTGCTCGATTGCAATTTTGTCCTTCACTGCAATAATTTCTTTAACCTTATTTAAGTATGCATCTCTCGAAAAATTAATTGTGCCTTTCAATTCATCAAGCTCGACTTCTTTTAGTTCGACATTAGCTTTTAGATTGATCATCTCTTTTCGGTGACTTAATTGTAAGGCTTCAATTTTATCAACCTGCTCGTCAGATAAATTTAGCTTTTTCTTTATTTGATCTCTGTCCCGCATCTCATTCCTGCCTCTATCACCCCCGGGAAATCCTTGTGAAAAAATATTACCAGAAATCAGAAATGCTGTTAACAAGCTTGCGAAGAATATCATTTTAGGTCTCATTTTTTACTCCTTTTTAATATTTATTTATGAATCTTGCTATTTAGACACATGATCCTGTCCTGAGGTTTAATACAAAAGATTTAAACCTTTTGAGGTATATATTTGTTTAAAAGTTTAGAAATATTATTACGCGGAATGAATTTTAAGAATGATGATTATGAACTTGTTCAGGATTTTTTATCCGGTGATCAGCAGGCATTTAATAATCTTGCAAGAAAATACCAGGAGAAAATTTACTGGCATGCCAGGCGAATACTTGGCGATCACGATGATGCGCACGATGTTGTACAACAGGTTCTCTTAGTTATGTATAATAAACTAAATACTTTTAATTATAGTTCATCCTTGTACACATGGATATTTAAAATCACTTATACAAGAAGTCTAAATCAGTTAAAAAAGAGGAAGTTAAAAAGAATCATTACTTTGAATTTTAGTGATGATATTGAAAATCCTGGTTATGAGAATATTGTTGATAATTTAGAGAATAAAGAAGAATTAATTCGAATGCAAAAAATGTTGAATAAATTACCATTAAAGCAAAGAGAAGTTTTTATTCTGAGAAATTATGATGAGTTATCCTACGATGAGATTTCAAGTATTACCGGTAAATCAGTTGGTGCATTAAAAGCTAACTATTTTCATGCATTCAAAAAAATTAAGGAGCTAATGGGAAAAGATGAAAACTGAAGAAAGGATAATAAAATATCTCGACAACGATTTAACATCAGAAGAAAAGACTGCCTTTGAAAGAGAATTAAAGAGTTCAGAGGAATTAAAAAGAGAATTTGAGAAATATTCAATCATAAAAGAAAAAATAAAAAATAAAAAAAATCTGAAGCTGAATCCTGATTATTTAAATTCTATTCTTCCTGAATTCCATAATAAGGTTCATTCTGGAAAAAAGGAAACTTTGAGAAGAGGTTTATCCTATGCATTTGATTTGATACTAATATTTCTTATTGGAATAACAGTACAAAAAATATTATTTAATAACTCTGATAAAGAAAGAAATGATCTGGAGAAATTCACACAATCTTTAAATGATAATCAGAAATTAGATTTGCTTGAAAGTCTCAACGGTAGTGATGATTTATATAATATAATTTTAGGGAAAGAATATGTTGATTTACTTGAAAATGATCTGGTGGTAAATGAAGATGTTCTGAAAACTTACGATATTGGTTACAAAGATTTAATCGGTAATTTGAGCGATAATGATGTAGAAAAAATTTATAATGAATTACTTAATAGAAATATTTAAAAAGAGGTCTCTCTATGAAAACCGCATACATAATAATATTGATTTCCTTTCTTTTTGCAGGATCGCTCTATTCTCAGAGAGATAAATGGCGTGACGATGATATGAGGGGAAAATTTGAGCAGCTTGAAAAGATCAAGTTAATTGAAACGCTTCAAATGAATGAAGAAACTACACTTAGATTTTTTGCCAGAAAATCTGAACACCAAAAACAACAAGACGAAATACAACAAAAGATTGATGAGAAAATAGATGATCTGGACTTGATATTTAAAAGCGGCAGGGTAGCAACTGTTGATGAACTCAAGTCAAATATTAATGAAATAAACGTTTTACACAGTGAACTTGACAAAAATCGAATAGATTTCATAAATTCTCTGTCAGATATACTTTCCTATGACCAAATAGCTAAGCTTATAATTTTCGAGAGAAATTTCAGAGATCAGATAAGAAAACTTATAATGAAAGATCGTAGACCACCATCGATAGAGCATTAATAGGCTGGACAGATTTAAAAAGGGAAAATTATTTAAAGCATAATTCTTGTGTTGATTTTCAAAACAGGCAGTCATATTTTTACCCACCATTTTTGCGGAAGTGGTGGAATTTGGTAGACACGCTATCTTGAGGGGGTAGTACCTTTATTGGTGTGCGGGTTCAAGTCCCGCCTTCCGCACTCATAACAAATTCAACAAACAATTAAAGGTGAAAAATTGATGAAGCAAGCAAAAGTCTTTCCAGTGTTATTACTCATTTTTCTTCTCACATCAGTATTTACTTTCGCTCAGGAGATGAGTGTTGAAGTAGGTAAATTGTATAACGAAGGAAATAGTTTGCTAAAAGCAGGCAATTACAATGGTGCAATTAGTGATTATGATAAAGCTCTCGCAATAGAAAAAGATTATCGTATTTACTATCAGAAAGGTATTGCCCAAAAAAAATCTAACGATCTTAATGGTTCCAAAGCCTCTTTGGAAGAATGTTTAAAGCTTAAAAATGATTTTGAACCGGGTTACAATGCATTAGGTGGAGTATATTTCTCGATGGGAAATTATAACCAAGCCATTAAAAACTTTGAGAAAGTGCTCACCATTTCGAAGAATGCTAGCGTGCAGAAAAAAATAAAGAAGAATTTATCTTTAGCCTATGCCAAACTGGGCAATGATGAAATCTCTAACGGTAACTCTCAGAAAGCTGTTGAATACTTAAATAAAGCTGTAGAAAATAATAATTACGATGCTGCTTATCTGTCACTTGCTAAACTTTATTCTGAACTTAACGATTGGGATAAATGTATTTCTGCCTCCGAAAATGCATTGAAATATAAATCTAAAATTACAAGTGGTGGACCTAATTACTATATGGGTCTTGCGTATAAAGGTAAAGGTGATAATCAGAAAGCAAAAGAGTTATTTGAAAAAGCAAAATCCGATCCCACTTATCGCAAAAATGCTGAATATCAGCTTGGTCTACTATAACGAATGAATTCATTTTGTTAAACCCTCTTCAAAGAGGGTTTTTTTATTTTAAGTTGAATTTACTTGTCTAGAAAAATTAAGAATCCATATATGAAAAAAGAAAATTTACTTCCACTTATTGCTGCAGCGTCCGCACTCCGCAAGTTGACAATTTTGAAAAAACTCATAACTGAAGCTAAAACGTACAATATTCCATTTAACAAAATTTATGAAGCGTTGCTACAGAATTATCTTTTTATCGGTTATCCCTCAGCATTATTGTCTTTGAAGATTTTAAAGGAATTATTCCCTGATAAAAAACTGAAGAAAACTGCTGATATGAATCTTTACCATTTTAAAAAGATTGGAAAAGCTAATTGTAAAAAAGTTTATGGTAATAAATATGAAAAGCTAATAAATAATATTAAAATGTTCTCTCCTGATTTAGTAGAATGGCTCGTGCTTGAAGGGTATGGTAAAGTACTTGGCAGAAAAGGATTAACGTTTAAGGAACGCGAACTTTGTATAGTAAGTGTACTTTCATCACTAAAATTTCAGGATCAGCTTTATTCTCATATTAACGGAGCTTTCAGAGCTAAAGCTTCGATAAATGAAATTCAAACTGTAATTGAAAGCATTCATCTGCTCGGGGGGAAAAAACTGTCCAATTTTGGTTTAGGCGTATTAAAAAGGTTTGAAAAAGAAAAGGGGATGCTTTAATAAGTCATCCCCTTTGATAGATTATAAAAAGTTAAAGGTAATAAAAGCATCAAGTGTTACAGCACTTATAGTATCCTCGCCATCATCTTTCCCGGCTAGATTGAACATTTTGTAACACAGATATAAATCAAGATTTACTACCGGGACAATTGTAATTTCTGAACCTAGTCCAATGCCTCCTCCAAATCT
>JAPHUI010000246.1 GCA_026193755.1 Ignavibacteriaceae bacterium
GGGATGTTTATACTTGGTGCTGCGAATAAAATTCCCACCATTCCGCCGAACATTAAAGCATAAAGGAAAAATGAGTTCAGATAATCTCTTGGTTGAAGTAAAATCCAAACAGGGACAGTCGATGCGATAAAAATATAACCGAATAAAATAAACTGCCAGGTCAAGCCGTCAAGCTGGATCGGAAATAAATTTCCTGCAGGTATACAAAGAAAAAGTAAAACTACTCCGATAGTTGTCGCAATCCAAAGAGGAATCTTAAATCTGTAAATAGCTATTCCAAAAACCACTGCAAGGATCATAAAAAGAATTGATGAAGTACCAGCACTTGGAATATGTGTGAAAGTGTCAGCAACTATAATTGTGAAAACAGCGATGACAAGAATTAAAGTTGCCCACGCAAAAATTAGAAATAGTTTTTTACCATTAATTCCTATGTAAGATTGAATTATGTAGCCAATAGATTTACTTTGATGACGAATTGAAGCAACAATGGATGAATAATCGTGAACTCCTCCAATAAATATTGCTCCAAAGACAACCCACAGATAAACAGGAATCCAGCCAAATCCTGCTGCAATTACAGGACCGACAATTGGACCAGCACCAGCAATTGATGCGAAGTGATGTCCAAGGAGTACAGGAGCTTTTGCAGGAACATAATCTACTCCATCGTACATAGTATGTGATGGAGTTTCATTTTTGTTATTAACCTCAAACTTCTTTGCTAAAAAGCCGCCGTAAAGTTTGTATGCAATAACATACATTACAAATGCAATTAGTACTAGTTCTATTCCGTTCATTTTTTTATATATTTTTCGTCATTGCGAGCAAAGCGAAGCAATCTACTAGCGAATAAAAAGATTGCCTCGTCACATTGTTCCCTGCCTACAGGTAGGCAGGCTCGCAATGACTTTATTCTCAGAGATTATTAATTATCTCATTTGTCATTTGCTGTGTTGTGCAGGCACCGTTCTTGAAAACATCTGGTCCACCACGTAGCTTCATCATGTCATAAGTTTTAACTTTACCTGCTTCAATTACTCTACTTATTGCTTTTCTAATTTTATCAGCTTTTACTGTTTCTCCAATATGATCCAGCATCATACAGGCACTCATTATCATTGCAATAGGATTTACAATGGAAGGATTTAATTCCTGATATTTTGGAGCACTTCCGTGAGTTGGTTCGAACACTGCAACCTCATCACCAATATTCGCGCTGCAAGCAAAACCAAGACCTCCAACCAAACCCGCAAATCCATCTGAAATAATATCCCCAAACATATTTTCTGCAACCACAACACCGTAGTCTTCAGGATTTTTTGTTAACCACATCATTTGAGCATCAATGTTAGTATCCCACAATGCGATTCCAGGATATTCTTTTGCAATTTCTTTCCCAATTTTAAGCATCATCCCAGAAGTCTCACGTAACACATTCGGCTTTTCACAGACGGTTACATTTTTATAGCCATATTTTTTCGCATATTTAAATGCAGCACGAATAATTCTTGTTGCAGCTTTTTTTGTTATTACTCTGGTTGATATTGCGAGTTCTTCATTCGGTACATCTTTAAATGCTTTCCATTTTGGATGAGATTCAAAAGCAGCACGAACATTTGATGGAGGATTTGTCCATTCAATTCCTGCATAAAGTCCTTCTGTATTTTGTCTGAAGATAACTGCATTAACTATTGGTTCTTCATATCCAGCTTTGCCATCTTTACGGATAAAATTTAATGGATTACCTTTGAACGATTGACAGGGACGAATACAAATATCAAGATTAAAATGCTGGCGCATCCCAACAATTGGAGAAAAGTAAGAATATCCTTTACCTTTTAAAGAAGGGTCAAGTTCTTTATCTGCTGCATCTTTAGGTTTTGAAGTAATTGCTCCAAATAATCCTATTTTATGCTTCTCAAGAAGACCGATAGTTTGCTGCGGGAGAGCATTTCCTTCTTTGCACCAAAAATCCCAACCTATATCTGCGTGAACATATTCAGCTTCAAATCCGACTTTATCTAATACTCTAATTGCTTCCGGTAATACAGTTTTACCAATACCATCTCCGGGCATTGCAACAATTGTTCTTTTCATTAAAATTTATCCTGTAAAAGTGAAAAATTGTATGCGAAAATTAGATATTTAGCCCTAGCTAAACAAGGAAGGCTGAAGGTCTTTTGTGCTAGAAATTTCTATTTAATTGCTATTTCAATTATAATTCTAATAACAGAAATAAATAATTAATTTTAATTACTTTGGATGAAATCTAAACCAGCAAAATTTAACCGAACTCTTCGTCTCGATAAAGAAGAAATTGAAAAATTTTCAACAGGATTAGTAAAGTTAACTAAGCCAGTAAAAATTAAATCACTTGTTAATAAAATTGTTAACCAGGATATTTTTGAAGTTATAGGATTACTGCCTGATAATTTTGTTGACCTTCTTTTTATTGATCCACCATATAACATTACAAAAAAGTTTAACCGGGTATCCTTTAGAGAAATGGAGTTATTTGAATATGTAAAATGGCTTGACTCCTGGCTAAGCAAAGTGGGCAGATTACTCAAAGAAAATGCTTCCATTTATATATGCGGAGATTGGAAATCTTCAGCAGCAATATTTATTACAGGTTCAAAATATTTTCAGGTTAAAAATCGAATTACCTGGGAAAGAGAAAAGGGGAGAGGAGCAAAAGAAAACTGGAAAAACTGTACAGAGGATATTTGGTTCTTTACAAATTCATCAAATTATACTTTTAATGTAAACGATGTAAAATTAAGGAGAAGAGTTTTAGCTCCTTATAAAGATAAGGATAGAAATCCAAAAGACTGGAAGCAGAATAATTCAGGCAATTTCAGGGACACATTTCCATCGAATATCTGGAACGATATATCGGTACCGTTCTGGTCTATGCCTGAAAATACCAATCATCCGACCCAGAAACCTGAAAAACTTTTAGCGAAGATTATACTTGCAAGTACAAAAAAGGGTGATATTGTTTTTGATCCTTTCCTCGGTTCAGGTACTGCTGCAGTTGTCGCTAAAAAACTTGGGAGAAAATATGTCGGTGTGGAGGTCGATGAATATTATTGCTGTCTTGCAGAAAAGAGATTAGAATTGGCTGATAAAGATAAAAGGATTCAAGGCTA
>JAPHUI010000275.1 GCA_026193755.1 Ignavibacteriaceae bacterium
AGTAGGTGTTTCAGTTGGGTTAGGTGGATTATTAAAAACCGGTGACCATTGCCAGCCAATGCCTGATATACATTGCCCGAATGAACAATCTATTGGATAAGGAGTGATACCTTGCTCATTCCAATAGTTCGCACTTACATCAAACAGAGTATAGATCATATAATACATACCATTCTGGAAATCAAAATCAATTGTACCAGAACTCCACCACCCCTCTCCGGGACCTGAACCTGGAAATTCGACAGAATTCACAAGATTATAAGTACCATTGAAAGAGGCACCTTCATAAACTACGAACCAGAGATCCGTATTGGCACCTGGATTTAAATACAATCTATGTTCAACCAGTTTCCTTGGATTATCAACCAGGAAGATATTTCCGCGTCCTCTCTGACCCGAGGGTCCATACATACTTTGGTTAGATGCAAAAACTTCCTCAATAGGAGTATCCGGGGATTGATTAAATATGTGAGGATTCGGATTTGGATTTAATACAAACGGCGCTCCGGAATCAGTCTGTATTTGAACAGATTGAGCTGATAAATAAGAGAAACAAGCAAGAGCAATAACAAGAGAAAAAAGTAGAATTGCTTTGTTCTTCATAAGACCTCCAAAATATTGATGATAATGAATTAATAAGGTAACCAGATTGATTAGTTACAAAACAATAATATCTTCAGAACGAATTTTTTTACTCATCAAATGAGGATTACTTACACACACACACTAAATTAAAAAAAAAATTGTTTAAAGCAAATAAAAAAGCCGACTCATTTTTCAGAGCCGGCTTGTGAAAAGAGAAATTTGACCAATTTTACTTGGTTAATATCATCTTTTTAACAGATGTGAAGTTAGTTCCATCATTTCCTGTAGCTTCAATTCTATACATATAAACACCTGAATTTAGAGCTGAAGCATTGAAATTAACTGTATGTGAACCAGCAACAAAATCACCGTTCAGAAGTGTTGCAACTTCCTGTCCAAGAACATCAAATACTTTCAAGCTAACTTTTGAATCTACTGCAAGCCTGAAATTAATTTTTGTGCTTGGATTGAATGGATTCGGATAGTTCTGATCTAATGCAAATACTGCAGGAACAGAAACATCGACTTCAACAACATTTGAATATTCAAATGTTCCATCAAAATCAACCTGTTTCAACCTGTAGCTGTATGCACCCTCGACCAGATTCTTATCGGTATATGAATATGCATGAGTTTCGGTTGTGGTTCCATGTCCATCAACAAATGCGATAGCTTCGAATTCTCCTCCATTGCTTCTCTGAACCTCGAAGCCCTGATTGTTAGTTTCGGTTGCTGTTATCCAGCTTAATTCAACTGTACCCTCAACGACTTCTGCAGTGAATGAAGCAAGTTCAACAGGAACAGGAACCATTGTATATTCCATACCCTCACAAGCTAAGTTATAACCACCATCATAACCACCCATTACATACATCATATTGGTACCAGGTACGAAATTACCAACATTACCTAATGGAGTAGGTTTGTCAGGATATTGAGTATATGTATCAGTTACTGGATCGTAACCACATGCTTGGTTACTATACGGTGATTGACCACCTACAAAAAACACCATATTGTTAGCGTACTGATCACCAGCAGCACCACCACCGGGACGGTATGCAGCATCCCGTATGGTTGCAGATGATGTTGTCCAGGTTATCATTGTGGGGTCGCCTGGATTAATCTCACCCTCATAAATTGCATTACTCTGAGTACCATCATAGGCACCAGTTAAACATATAATGTTACCAACACAACCTCCAGCCATACAACCTACCATAACAGGAAAATCCGTTCCTGTAGCCCATGTATCCGTCTGTGTATCATAAATTTGTACATGGTTGCGATAATCTGTCCAGCTTCCCACCATACCTCCAACAACGTAAATATAACGATCCTGATATACGGCATATCCCGCGTCGTGGACTGCTATCGGCAAAGGTGTTCCTGTAGACCAAGTTGCGCCATCAAATATCTCGACCATACCTGTTGGAGTTGGCCAAGCTTGAGATCCACCAATTAGATAAATTTTTCCACCAGCGACTGCAGCTTGAAAATAATATCGTCCTCCTCCGGGCATATTCCCCAATGAAGTCCAGGTATTTGTACCCTCATCCCAAGACAGGTATTCTGCTGAAGGACCAGCACTACCGCCAAAATGATAAACTATTCCATTTAGATATGCATTGGCAGCACCCGATGTTGAAGATCCACCCGGCAAACTTGCAAATGAAGACCAATCTCCATCTGCATCAGTTATACCACCACCCTGTCCGGACGGACCAATTATAGGTGGTATACCATTGGGATCATATTCGTGGATTAGAGATTGGCTGTTAATGCTAATGACACTAATGAGCATTAACGAAAAAAGCATTGTTAAAAAGTTGAATTTCTTCATAGATACCTCCCTGATTAAGAAATGAAAATAATTCAGACATATAATCGTCTGACTTAATTATAGTAAATTCAATTAAACTTTTATACCGCCTCCTTTCTTATATATTATTAATTATTAATAATTCCACTCGATTAATTTAATTGTCTCCAACAATTGATATTACCTGCAATAAATTTTAAAATTTTTTATAAGAATATCAAGAGGTACAATAAAAAAGCCGACTCATTTTTCAGAGCCGGCTTGTGAAAAGAACAATTTAACCAATTTTACTTGGTCAATATCATCTTTTTAACAGATGTGAAGTTGGTTCCATCATTTCCTGTAGCTTCAATTCTATACATATAAACACCTGAATTTAGAGTTGAAGCATTGAAATTAACTGTATGTGAACCAGCAACAAGATTACCATTTACAAGAGTAGAAATTTCCTGTCCAAGAACGTCGA
>JAPHUI010000357.1 GCA_026193755.1 Ignavibacteriaceae bacterium
AAGCAGGCCAATTTTATTTGATAGTAAGGCACCTAGGATATAAAACCAATATATCTGAAATATTAATTTCAGGGAAACAGCAAAATGAAACTGTATCAGTTGAACTTTCCCAGGAAAATATTAGGCTCGAGGAAGTAGTTGTTGAAGGAAAACGAACCGGCGAAGGGATTACGAGCACTATTGATATTTCCCCGGAATTGCTTTCAAAACTCCCTACCCTTAGCGGCGAAGTTGATCTGTTCAGATCGCTAGAACTTTTACCGGGCATAAATAAAGCTTCAGAAATTTCAAGCGGTTTGTACGTTCGCGGGGGATCACCGGACCAAACTTTAACTTTAGTTGACGGTGTTATTGTATATAACCCGGCACATCTTGGAAACATTGCCAGCACATTTAATACAAGTGCAATAAGTGATGTAAAATTAATAAAAGGAGCTTTTCCCGCCGAGTACGGCGGCAGACTATCAAGTGTTCTTGATATAAAACTCCGCTCCGGCACTAAGGAAAAAGATAAAGGTACTGTTGGAGTTGGTATTATAAATTCATTTGCTGCTTTTGAAGGTCCCCTTAAAGAAAACTCAACATACATGCTTTCGGGCAGATATATGTACTATGACATCATTCAAAAAAATTTCAATAGTCAGTCGACTATTCCACGTTATAATTTTTTTGATATTAATGCTAAAGTAAATTATATCTTATCTGAAAATAACATAATATCAATTAGTGGGTTATACAGCAAAGACCATGCTTATAATCCTCCCCAGCTATCTGATACTGATTATGAAATTGATTGGAAAAACATCAACTTAAGTTTGAATTGGATTCAGATAAATAAAAAGTCTCTTCTTCTTAATTCTATATTCAGTTTTATTAATTATGAATTTTCATCAAAAATAGGCAGTAACTCTAATAATATTTCGTTATATACATATTATTCAAATCCAAATCTTATCGATCTTTATTTTCGTCAAAATGCTGAAATCCGATGGCATCAGAATCATACCCTTAAAACAGGATTTGATATAGCTCTCCACAGTTATGATATATTATACAGTGATATTTATAACGAAGCATTGGAAAAAATTCCCTTCGCAGGTCAGAATATTAATTCTATTGAATCTTCACTCTACTTGCAGAGTGAATCAAAATTTACCGATTTCTTGTCGGCAAACATTGGTGGAAGACTTTACTATTTTAGTACACAAAAGTTGCTCAGATTTGAGCCGAGAATTTCAGCTAGTTATGAAATAACTCCTGATTTTATTTTAAAAGGTGCATTCGCAATAGCCGATCAATTTTTGCATCTGATAACAAGAAACGATATTACTCTGCCGACCGATCTTTGGTATCCTTCAACTAAAAACATTCTGCCAAGCAAATCCACACAATATGTATTCGGATTTGATTCTTACTGGTTTGACCAAAGTTATGTTTTTACGACTGAGGGATTTTATAAGGATATGAAAAATATATACGAGTTCAAAAATGCACCTCAACTTAATCCACTCGATGATTCAATCGAGGACCAGTTTACTCCGGGACAAGGTGAAGCTTACGGAGTCGAGCTTTTTCTGAATAAAACCAAAGGAAGATTTTCGGGCTGGATAGGATACACTCTTTCTTGGTCTGTAAGACAGTTCGATGAACTAAACGGCGGAAAAAAATATTATTCTAAATATGACAGGAGGAATGATTTTTCCTTTGTGCTTTCATACAGATTGCTTGATAATTTAAATTTAGGATTAACCTGGATTTACGCTACCGGGCAAAGATACACGTTACCTCCTTCTCAATTTATTTTTGACCCGATAGGAATCGGTGGGAATGGACAAATCCAGTTCACTTATGCCGGTTTAAATACGGCGCTGTTTCCTGATTATCACAAGCTGGATTTAAACTTTAACTACTCATTCAAAATGTTCAACTCTGATTTTGAAGCATACGTTAACCTTTACAATGTCTATAACAGGCATAATGCTTTTGCGCAATATGTAGTGTTAGAAAAAAATGAAAATGGAGTGGAAGTGCCGGTTGTTAAAAGAATAACTTTGTTTCCTTTTATTCCTTCAGTAGGTATTGCAATAAAATTTTAGAACCAATGAAAAATAAAATAAATACTATTTTTTATATAATTTTTGTTCTTATTCTCATATCCTGTGAGAGTGAAGAAATAATTAGCCCTGAAACAGGATATGTAGAATATACAGTCGTGCAAGCAGAAATTCGATCAGGTCAAATTTTCCCAGCAGTTCGCTTTACAAGAACACTACCTCTGGGAATTCCTTATGATATAAAGCAAGCAGAATTGAAAGATGTAACTGCTTATCTCATCAAGAATGAAGTACAGGTTGTTCCACTTATTTATTCGATTGATGGACTTTACAAACCACGATATGATTTTTATGTTGATGAAGGCGAGGTTTACGAACTCTATGCAAATTGGGAGGGCAAATTTATTTATGGTAAAACAATTATCCCTCATAAACCAGTTATTACTGAAGTAAATAATAATGTGAATCCATATTTTTTCGAGGCTGACATTCTAGCTGAAACTAATACAGTATATGCTGCAATTTGGATTGTATCAACTTCGCCACCTGCTAAAGCAGATGACTTTTATTCAGTAAGCACACCATCAGAGAATAATAATAACATAGTTTCCGTAAGAACAGCAACAATTCCTGAAGAATACAAAAGTGCAGCTTATGCCGGACAAAGATATATTAAAGTCTTAGCTTTTGATCAGTCATATAGAAAATATTTTGATAGCAGGACCTCAGGACAGAAAATTAATGATCCATATGTTCAGGGTGGAGGTACTGTTGAATGGAATATGCAAGGTGAAAAAGTAATAGGTATGTTTATTGGCGTAACCCATGATTTAACAAGAAACGTGAATTAAAATGAAAAAAGTAAAGACAAGAGTTTTAACATTATTTTATTTCAGTATATTCTTATTTACGAATAGTTGTATCGAAGATAACGTAGTACCGCCACTCACAGGTGAGCTAAATTCTTCTGCAGAAATATTAGTTTATCTGGATTCTCAGACAGATTATCCGAACACATTCAAGGCTCCGGCTTTAGTTGACGCAGAAGAAGTTTATTCAAGCATTAATTCTTATATGATAATTGACATTCGCCCGAACAATGAATTTACTGCTGGACATATTGAAAACTCTGTAAACGTAAGTACAGATTCACTGTTCGATTTTGTAGAAGAAAAATTTAATTATGGTTATGCAAAAATTATCTTAGTCAGCAAGAATGGACAAAGCGCAGCCTATTTTACCTGCTTATTGAGATTAGCAGGATTTGAGAATATTTACAGTTTGAGTTTTGGTTTAGCTTCATGGAATGAAATTTTTGCAGATGAATGGCTTTCAGTCTTGGGAAATGATCCTGGAATACAATATTATACCAATGAAGAAAAATATAAAAACGAATTTAGCTCCCTGCCTGATATTAACCTTGAAAATCCTGAAGCTCCGCTAAAAGACCGAGTAAACTCAAGGATAAAAAAAATAATTTTACAAGGTTTTTTAGAGAATGTTCATTTCAAAAAATTCCTACCTATATTTCCAAAAGATTATCTTATTTGTTACGGAAGTACGAAACGTCTTTACTATGCACGAAGTATTGGTCCTCTTGCAAATTTGGGTCATTGGGAAAATGCAATTTTTTACAAGGCTGATCCTAAATATAATTTAAGGAGTACCGATTCTTTGCAAACTTTGCCTAATAATTCTCCTATTTTAATTTATGGTGGTACCGGTGAATTAAGTGCATGTATGACTGCTTATCTCCGAGTTCTTAATTACAATGCACAAACATTATTATTCGGAGCAAACCAGCTTTTTTACGATAGAATGATTGTGTACCCAGAATTATTAGAATTTGCCTTTTCATATTCACGCATAAAAAACTATCCTTATCTCACCGGTAATTAATTTTCTCATTAGTGCTTCAAATAAAAAAAGCCCGCTTGTGCGGGCCTGTTAAAATTATTATCTGATAAACCTATGAAATCACTCGTGATTCTTTCAGCCTTCTAGCCATCGATATAAAGAAACCAACTACCATAATTACTACACCTGCCCAAACAAGATTTACAAACGGTTTTATGCTTGCAGTCACACTTAGAATTTCATTCGATTGATTAGGCGTTGTGTTATCGCCATTTATTTTTGAAATAATTAAATCCGCATTGTGATTACTTTGCTCAATTTTACTTACTTCAACTTTGAGATTTGCTTCCTCTATTTCTGCCGGAGTGTATTCAAACTGACCCGATTTGATCTTAATTAATGGTGAGATTTCATAGTCTTTCCCATCCTTCGTAACAATTAATTTTGTACCCATCTCAACATCACCACCAGACATCATTGCTGCCATATCTGGTTTTATAAATTCTTCATATTTTAATTTTATTCCCTCATAATCTATTTCTGATCCTGGACTTAATGTAACTTTATGACCACTTGTATGGTCCACTCCTCCTTCATCATAACCCAGGGGAGATAAATAAATATCCTTAGTTAAAAGACTAAGTATTGCCGGTTCGCGAACTATGCTATTATTGAAATCACTTCTGTACATTATCGGAGTCATATTATAATTAGAGTTTCATTTTTTAACATCAACATTAAATGCGTATTTAGTATTATTCTCTATTGGATAAATTCCAGTAAAAGTTAAATCATATCCGAATGCAGAGGCTTGTTTACCCTTAACCAGATCAACTGTTACTTCTTGACTATAAACCGATGAACCAATTACACCGAGTAAAAATAATGCGATTCCTATATGTGCTACATAAGCACCCAGCATTTTGAAATTACCACGAACAATTTTTATCGCAATATCAAGATTAACAAAAAGCGAGAACGCTGTTGTAAGAGAAAGCAGAATTATCATTAAATCGCTTACGCCAGCGAAAAGAATCAGAATCACGGTGAATAAAACAGCACCCACTGTAGAAATAATAGACTGTTTTATAAGTTCCCTAGTATCAGTCTTTCTCCATTTTATGAGCAGGCTCAACCCATTTAAGAACATTATAATTATTGCCAAAGGCACATGCATTTCGTTATAGAAAAAAGTATCAACTGATTGCCCAAAAATTGGAGCAGAAGTTCCAACAAGAATAATAATCGCAGAAGCAATTAGAACAATCATAGCAGTGAAGAGAGCAAGTTCACGGGAAAGCAGACTTTCTTCTTCAACAATATTTTCATTCAGAGTTTTCCATCTGAAAGCAATCATACCAACACCTAGAACT
>JAPHUI010000276.1 GCA_026193755.1 Ignavibacteriaceae bacterium
CCGGATAGCCATGTTGCAATCATTCCTGATTTTCTTGTACGGGCAAGCTTCGAGAGCGAATTGGCAATACCCATAGTACCTCCACTCCGTGAAATCAACCCTATCACTCCTCCAAACAATAAAGTAAAAACGATTATTTGGGTATGTGATACATCACTAACGGCTGTGATGATATACTTATCTATTATTCTTAAAAATGCTGTTAGAGGATTATAACCGTAGATGAAAAATGCACCGGAATAAATTCCAAGTATTAAAGAGATTATTACCTGGCGAAATATCAAGGCAAGCGCTATTGCCAGCAGAGGTGGGATTATACTTAAAAATCCGGGGATAATATTAATTGAGGTTTCCCCTTTTGCAATCCCCTCGACAATTACTTTAAAATTCCCGGACTTATGAATTGTTAAAGATGTATCAAATGAACCTTCAGTTAGATTTATATTTAGAGCCTCTAAAAAATCATCACTAATTATTATTAGTTTGCCGTTATTAAGAGTGTCTGCAAAACCTTCACCTTTCAACTCAAAACTAATTCCGGTTAATGCCAATGATGGGACTTCTACCCTTTGTCCTATAAGAAACGATGAAAATGAGATAAAACAAAGGCTGGTAAGTATAAATTTATTCAAATGATAACACTATTTTGTTCAATAATACTTAATTGAGTGACTGTAAAAATATAAACCATTAAATAAATATTTCAAAAATAATTATTATTTTTACTTTCAATTAGAGAGAATAAATCATGCGCCATATATTAATAGTAACATTAAGCATTTTCACACTTACCTTTTCGGGTTGCGGTTCCGGAAACAAGGAAGTCGATAGTTCTAAATTACACACATTAATTACAGAAGCAATCGCCGGCGATGAAGATGCTAATGAAGCATTGCAGGGATTAATTAGTTCCAAGCACTTTGGTAATAACGATTACAACCAACTAACCATTGATGGCTTTAAGCTAAATGATGAGCAATATTATTCTGTTCTTTTAGAGTACCCCGATCCTACTTTAAATCTTTTCGCTATTTATGATAGTGAACTTAATTTCTACCTTCTTGACAAATCATTGAATGGAAATCTTAGTATTGAATGGGCTACCTCGGGTAAACGCCTGTTTGTTTTTCTCCAGGAAAGGTTTTTAACAAAAGACGTTCTCAGTCTGGATAGGCTTTCGATCTATGAAGTTTTTGATGAGACCGCATCTTTAGTTTACAGATCTCTTAGCCGTTTTGTTGAGGGCAATGATGTTTCCAATCAAACCGTAGAGTTAATCACAAAAGCCTTTATTGTAACGAAAGTCAGCGGACTGAAGGATAAGGCTATAGACAATCAAGCCGATACTTTTTATTTCAATACTGATGCTAAAAAGTATCTTAGTAAATGGAACTTGTTTAATAAATATGTAAAGCAGCAAATAAAAGAATTTAGCTGGATCGTCACAAAACCTCAGATTCCCTCTGACATCCTCGAAGATGGAAATACCTTAATCAGACAGGGTTATCAGATTTCGTTAGGAGCTGATTGGGAAGAGATACCTTCCTATAAAGAAGATAAACTATTATTAAAAAGCCTTGTTGGTACAAAGTTTATTAACAGATCTCTTAATACAAGCATAACAATACTGGAAATTCCACAAGGTGAAAATGCTGAAAAATACTCGCCATACAGTTTTGAGAAGCCAACTATGGGCGATTATAAAATAAGAACCACAGCAATTTATGACTCGGGTAGCAACTATTCCCAGATATTAGAACACAGCTGCGGCAAGAACAAATTTCTGCTTTTATTTGAATGCCCAAAAAAAGTCTATCTAGAGAAGAAAAAAATGTTCGATCAGATAATTAGTTCGTTTACAATAAATTGTTGAGTTATTCAACTTTATTTAATGAATGAATATTTACCTGATAAGACATGGAGAGGCAGAACCAACTTCCGTCAATAAACCACAAGAAGAAAGAGAACTCACCAAAAATGGGGAAAAAATTGTAAAAGCTTCAGCAGAATTCTGGAAGAATTATGTAAGTGAATTTGAATTAATATTTTCTTCTCCCTTAAAACGGGCAGTGCAAACAGCCCATATCATCAAAGAAGTGTTCAATATAAAATCCGATGTATTACCAGAAATTTTATTGCTGAATGGGGGTCTTACTGAGGATTTATTAATTTTTGTTTCTACTTTAGGAGTTGAAAACATAGCTATGATTGGACATCAACCCGATATAGGAATACATATTTCAAGAATTACTGGTGCAAACAAGGGAAATATAAAAATAGCATCGGCAACTATATCAAAAATTTCGTTCAAGAGTAGCCCTGTAATGGGTGAAGGTATACTTGAGTTTCTAATCCCGCCATTAATAAAAAAAGGGTAACCAGTTACACAAGCTTATGCTTACCACTGCTTCCTTCCGGACCTGGTGGAGTTGGGCACTTACCTGTTAACTGGCACCCAAATTAATGTA
>JAPHUI010000240.1 GCA_026193755.1 Ignavibacteriaceae bacterium
GAGTATCTCTATTATATTGAGTCTCCATTTTATCTTGAGCAAAAACATTAAGCGATAATTGGAGCATTATAATTAAATAGTAAGTTGTTTTAATCTTCTCAAATTCATTTTTCATTTCATCCTCAATTTTCTGTTTGAGCGAGCTGCTGTTCCATACTATAAATATCCGGTAAGAGCCACTGTTCAGCAACTTTGTCATCTTCGATCCGGAGAATCGACATCTCGTTGATTATAATCTTTCTCCCTGTTGGCGGTTTGTCAAGCCAGCTACCCAAATTTGTTCCGGTAGATACAAAATGAATTACTACCAAGTCTCCCTCAGCTACAATGTGCTTGATCTCTTCTCTCCAATCCGGAAAAGCTTCGCGAAGCATCCTTTCGTGTTCTCGCAAGCTATCGATTCCTCTCAATTCGGAATCACCGGGGAGGAAATGGCGAACGAAGTGAGGCGAAAAAAACTCGTCCATTCTATCAAGATCACCTTTATTCCACACCACGTCGTTCATCTGTCGAACAAGGTTTTTATTACGCTCCAAAACGTCCTCAGGGGTAGATGTCCTGCAACCTGTAATTAGGTTCATGGCTGCAAGGAAAAATGCGAAGAACACAAACACCAGCTTGTTTGAAGTTACTTTTCTTTTCATCGATTTCTCCTCAAGTATCTAATGGTCAAATCTTATTAAGTAACTTTAACTTAGGGATGTTACAATCCAAGTTCAACATGCTCGCTTGCAGTGGATTGAGTGTTGGCAAAGGTTAAATAAATTTAAGAGCGAATTCCCTCTTCAGAAACAGAAATTACTAGTCCATCTGGGTCTAAGTATTGTGCTATCATAGCTCCAAAAACTTCTTTTGGTTCCTGAAAACAAGTAACATTATTCTCGATCATTTGTTTATGGAACTCTTCAAGATTATGCACACTAAATCCTGGACGACAGCTTCCGGCAACAGCTTTGTCAGAACTTTTAAGAGAGGATTTACCCGTTTCACTTTTGTGAAGTGCTATTGTCGCTCCTTCAACTTCAAACTCGCTCCATTCAGGAGTTTCAAATTTTAATGGCAGTCCAATTACATTTTTGTAAAATCCTACAGAAAAATTCATATTGCTTACAAAAATAATTAAGTAATTAACTTTCACTATAAGCCTCCTTATTAAAAAAATCGATGTATTTAACGACAACAGAAAATAACCAACTACACTTTCACTCTGAATGCAACAAGTGTGATATCATCGTTCTGCTTACATCCCTTCATCCATTCCTCCCCTGCTAAAAATAATTTGCTGACAATTTCATTTACAGGTTCACCAGCATTCTGTAGAAATATTTCTTTTATTCTTTCATCACCAAAAGATTCTTTATCCTTGTTGAATAGTTCCGGAAGTCCGTCAGTCATTAAGATAACTGTATCGCCAGTTTCCAATTCTATATCTATCGTTTCATAAGGATATGATTCCACTGCACCGAGAGGCATTCCTTTTATTTTATACTCTTCAACCATATTTGTTTCGAGTCGGTAAATCAATAACGGCGGTATTCCAGCCGACGACATTGTTAACCGGTGGTCATTTAATTTTACAAGCATTAGAGCCATGTAGAGATTTTTTAATTTCATTTGCTTAATTGTATGTGAACAGCTGTTTAGAAATTCTCTAATCCCCATATTATTTATGTGTGTCAGGAACAGACTTTTGATAATCGATACCATCATTCCGGCTTTCATACCATGGTCTGTCGCATCCCCTATAACAATCGAAATTTCACCACTCTCGGATATATTGTAATCATAATAATCGCCTCCCACTTCGGTTGCAGGACGCATATCGAAACAAAAGTCATAATTTTTTAAATTAGTTATACATTGTGGTAAAAGAGATAGCTGTAATTCACGTGCTTCGTTTAATTCTTTTGCTTTCCTATTATCCTCTACTTCAAGAACTCTCTGAGCAATTTCCATCTTCTTCGCTTCACGCTCTTTAATTAATATCGTCTTATTCGCTCTTGCAAAATCTCTGGCTAAATAAATCGAAGCAAAAATGATCAGGCAAAGAAAACCAAATGGATAACCGTTTACAATTCCGGCAACGGGATTGATTAATCCCAGATCCATAAACAAATCGTAACTGGAAAAAAGAAATAATAAAAAGAAACCAGTTGCTATAATCCAGGCATCGTATTTTTTCTTCATTATGGCAGATGTTAAAATCCTGAATGCTTCGAGGGATACAATTATCAAAGGAATTTGCACATAGTCGAAGTTATTAATTGGATCGAGCACAGCAAAAAATCCCGTAACAGCAAGAGCAGCAGCAATCAACCAAAAATACTTCGGGATATTAAAATCAAAGGCATAGTAGAGAAATAGAAGTGCAAATACAGAATTATATGGCATCACAGCACGGTGCAACCTAAGGTAAGTTAGTCCTTCTGCGGTCTGACCGGATAATGAAGTCTGGTAGTCGAAAAATATGTTGAGTGCATACAAAAATAAGAAGATGGCAAAAAATAAATTACTTTTGAATCGCCGGTTATAAAGAAATATTATGAGATGTAAAATCCCAAAGGAAACCGCAATAGTAGAAAAAAATATTTGCTGGTATAAGAACATATCGTTTTAAAATAGTTTATCTGATAGTATGCGGTAAAATAAACCCATCATAAAATTAGGAATGTTGGAAGATATTGGCAATTAAGGATGCCAAAAATTGCTGAATCTACCTTTACTTTACAATAGCCAGCTTTTGTGTGATGTCTTCAGTCTTGTCACCAGCTTTCATTATTACTTTGTACAGATAAACACCGTTGCCTAAAACATCTCCATCCTCGTCTCTGCCATCCCAATAAAGCTTGTTAAAATCATATTTCAAATCGGCAGAATTGTATTTTAATTCTTTAACAAGTCGACCTGCAATTGTAAAAATTTTAATCCTTATTTCTTCAGGAATTTGTGTAAGCTTGAATGTAAAATACGTTTCGCCGTTTGTAGGATTTGGATAGTTGTACACATAAAGCAATTTCGCTTCGTTAGAAACAAGGAAGAATTTTTCAACTCCGCTTGAATCAACAATATTTCCTTCTGAATCTTTCCATAAAACTTTTAGGAAATATTCTCCATCAGGCAATACCGGTGTGAAGTCGACCGTGACTTTAGGATTTGTAGTTGAAAACTCGTAATTGATTATTGAAGTATCCGTTGGGATCAATTCATCATTAAGATAAACCATTACAGAAGAAGGATCATTTATCGGGAGCAATGACTGATCATTCAGTTCAATATGAATAAGCGGATTTGGAGAAATGTATTCTCCATCAAGAATATCGTTACCATCGAAAGTTAAAGTAATCGTAGGAGTGGTTGTATCCGGCTGAATATAAAATGGTACAGAAAAGAAATTATTATCCTCAAATAGTTCATAGACAGTTTTATCCGGATCAATATTTATTTCAAAAGCTTTTTGTCCTGCACTCTCAGATGTATTATAAATAAGTTCAAA
>JAPHUI010000457.1 GCA_026193755.1 Ignavibacteriaceae bacterium
AGATCAAGATCGCCATCATTATCAAAATCTGCCCAGTTAACATCGTAACTATAAATTGAAGCTGTTGCTTTCCATGTAGGAAGGGATTCAAGCATACCGCCATCGTTATAATAAATTCTGGGCTGAGCAGGATTGCTGTAATATGACTCACCACCGGCTACTGCAAGATCGAGGTCGCCATCGCCATCGGCATCTCCAAAAGCACAGCTAAAAGTGTAAAATTCATCAGCGGAAACCCAATCAGGATTTGAAGAAAGAGTTCCTGCACTATTCAGATAAAGTTTTACTTTTCCGGGAGTAGTAAAACCACCCGATCCGATATAAACTGAAACAGCCACATCCGGATAACCATCGGCATTTATATCACCAACATCCAGATGACCATGATAATCTATATCTGCTGACTGCCAATTAGGTGTTGCTGGAAAAGAACCGGTTCCATCATTGTAATAAACAACTAGATGCTGTCGCGAAATATCATTTCCATTTGCAACTACAAAATCAAGCCAGCCATCCTGATCAATATCTGCAAATGCACCGCCTGTTGAAACGCTGCTGATATCAGTTGAAATCCAGTCTGGGTTTTGGTTGAAAGGAACCTGGGAATAAATTTGAACGAATGCAAAGAAGAAAGGAAAGAGAAGGTAAAACTTTTTCATTTCTAAACTCCTTTAACAGTTTATTATGAAATATTCATTTAACTATAATAAAATTAATCAATTCTTTCATTAATCTCATTTAAAACAAAAAACCCCTCAAGTGAGGGGCTAATTTTTTTATCTCCTATTTGAGAATTATCATTTTCTTTACATCAACAAACTTGTCCGCTTCCATTCTGTAGAAATATATTCCAGATGTCAGTGAACTTGCATTAAATTCAACTTCATATCTTCCTGCGGACTTTTCCTCATTGACGAGCGTTGCAACTTCCCTGCCGAGGACATCGTACACCTTAATAGTAACCAGTTGAGATTGCTTCTCTCCACTCGCAACAACATCTGGTAACGTGTATTTTATTTTTGTACTTGGATTAAATGGATTAGGATAATTCTGATATAACTGAAATGATAGGAGTAAATCATTTTCTTTTTCAACTTGTGTCACCGGTTCACCACCGGATGTTGTTCGGAGGATAATTCCATTTTCTCCGACTGCGAAGCCATAATCAAAATCCAGAAAATGTACTTTGTTAAGTCTTAGGGTTGTCCCACTTTGCTGCTGCTGCCAGTTATCACCGGCATTTAAAGTTTTTAGAATTACCCCGGCATCTCCAACAGCATATCCAACCTGACTTGCACCACTAATCGGAAAATCAATGTCCCACAGCGGATTAGAGAAAAAAGTTGATGACCAATTGTTTCCGCTGTCTGTGGTTTTAGCTATTGCTCCCTGTCCGTCCCAAACTCTTGCACTGACATAACCGATATTAATATCCGTAAAATCAACTCCAGTTGCTCTTCCTTCATTATTGTTAAGATAGAATGCAGTAAAATCCCAGTTTATTCCTGAATTTGTTGATCTTCCTAACAGAGGTTGAAAGATGGAATTCTCACCAGCAACAAAACCAAATTGAGGATTGAGCATATACGCACCCCAAAATCCACCTCCAAATAAACCAGTTTGAACGGTCATACAAGTCAGTGAGGTACCTGTGTATTCACAATAAAGAATTGTTTGAGAAATACATCCACAAATCCCGTCGCTACCTGAAAAGGAAACAGATAATATATCTTCGGGCATATATTGACCACCGTTCCATGATAAACCACCACTATCTGAAAAAAACATCGTGCCCGAATCACCAACCACCAATACTGTATCCCGATGAAACATATATACATCATTTAAATTAAAGGTAGTAGGTGATGGAAGTGTCTGCCAGGTTTTTCCGCTATCAATTGATTTGATAACTGTTCCTGAATCACCACAAGCAAAACCAACTTCGTAATCATAAAAAAATACTGAGTTGATTTCTTGGCTCGTTCCCGAAGGAATTATTTCCCACCCCGGTTGCTGGGCGAAGCAGTTAACAACCAGCCACGGCTGGCA
This sequence comes from Ignavibacteriaceae bacterium, assembly GCA_026193755.1. Classification (GTDB taxonomy): domain Bacteria; phylum Bacteroidota; class Ignavibacteria; order Ignavibacteriales; family Ignavibacteriaceae; genus IGN2. The sequence goes on from JAPHUI010000457.1 coordinate 2,050, forward strand.
AGTTAAAAATGAAAAAAATAATAGTATATACTTTTTCATAATATTTCTCCCTGTTACACTGAGCTTATCGAAGTGTGACTTTCAGTCTTCGACAAGCTCAGACTGACATAATTATTTTAATAAAA
>JAPHUI010000392.1 GCA_026193755.1 Ignavibacteriaceae bacterium
GATAATTTGTAGACTAGAAGATCATCAACTATGCCGCCGTCAGGATAGCACATGGCTGAATATTGAACTCTTCCTGGAAATAGTTTTGATGCGTCATTAATAGTAATATGCTGTACAAACTCAAGAGCTTTTTCCCCCGTAATAAATATTTCACCCATATGAGAAACATCGAACACACCAACCGAATTGCGAACGGTTTTGTGTTCAGCAATTATGGATGAGTACTGGATAGGCATTTCATATCCGGCAAACTCAACCATTTTTGCACCTAGCTTCTTATGTATACTGTTGAATTTAGTTTTCTTCATTAATCAACTCTAAATAATTTATTCTGTAAATGAAATTCTGATTCAGCTTTTGAGTTTTTTCCAGTCATTAAGAAATTTCTCAAGCCCGATGTCAGTCAAAGGATGATTGAACATCTTTTTAATAACATCAAATGGTATTGTGCATACATCTGCTCCTATTAATGCAGCTTCGACAACATGTAACGGATGCCTTACACTAGCAACCAGCACCTCTGTTTTAAAGTCATAGTTTCGATAAATCTGAACTATCTGTGATATTAAATCCATACCGCTTGTACTAATATCATCAAGCCTGCCAACAAACGGACTTACATATGTCGCTCCGGCTTTAGCAGCCAGAATTGCTTGCGTCGGAGAAAAACAAAGTGTTACATTAACTTTGATCCCTTCGTCCGTAAGAGTTTTAACCGCTTTCAGACCTTCTTTTATCAAAGGAACTTTGACAACAATGTTTTTATGAATGGAAGCAAGATCTCTGCCTTCCTTAAGAATGCCTTGATAATCTGTTGAGATTACTTCCGCACTAACAGGACCATCTACAATCTTCAGGATTTCATCAAGCAGCTTTCTAAAATCTTTTCCCTCCTTAGAAACAAGAGAGGGATTGGTGGTTACTCCATCAAGTACGCCCAATGCAGCCGCTTCTTTTATTTCATCGATATTGGCTGTATCTATAAAAAATCTCATGGTTTTACTCCAATTTCAAATTATTAGACAATTAAAACTAATCAAAATCCCTCGTTAAATCATGCCCGGTTTTAGCAGAGTGGAATTCAAAACTATCCAGAGAAAGACTGGTATCTTCCCTAATTTCAATTTTTGTAAGATATTTAAGCTGCAGCATAAATAAAGATTTGATTTTTCCTTCTCTTATTTTAGCAGCAGTTGAAGGATGACATTTAATAATGATGCTTCTTTCACGGGAATTTCTCCTGAATTTCCTCAACCAGTTTTCAAGATCATAAACCAGATGCGAGCTTTTTGTTAGTAAACCTGTTCCGTGACATACGGGACAGACCTCTTTTGTTGCTTGAATAATATTTTGTCTTATTCGTTGCCTGGTTATTTGAACCAGACCAAAATCCGACATGGGAAGTACTGAAACTTTTGCCCTGTCTTTTCTAAACTCTTTCTTCAGCTCGTCATATACTTTTTTACGATTTTTTTCATCTTCAAGATCAATAAAATCTATAACAATAATTCCACCAATATCTCGCAAGCGCAGTTGTCTTGCTATTTCTCTGGAAGCTTCAAGATCGGTTTTGAGAGAATTTACTTCCTGATCTTTACTCTTTGCATATCTCCCGCTGTTAACATCAATTACCACCATAGCTTCTGTATGCTCAATTACCAGGTAACCACCGCTTGGAAGAGGCACTTTCCTCCCCATAAGGGTTTTAATTTGTTCCTCAATTTTAAATGTATTAAAAATTCCGTGGGCGGATTTATAAAACTCAACTTTTTCAGCAATAGCAGGCTGGACAAGTTCGAGGTAATTCTTTATTTCTTTATAAAGCTTTTTAGAATCGACAAAGATTTTTGAAATGTCCGAATTAAAAAGATCCCTGATTACACTTACTGTTGTATTCAAATCCTGGTAAACTATTGCCGGAGGATTTTTAGATTTTGCTTCCTTCTCAATCTGACTCCAGCTCTTCATAAGATTTTTCAAATCATCTTTTAGAATTTCTTCTTCCTGTCCCTGAGCAACCGTTCTAATAATTAATCCATAATTTTCGGGAACTATTTGTCTGGCAATGTATCTGAGTCTTTTACGTTCACGAAAGTCGTAAATCTTTTTTGATATCCCGACTTTATTATCGTAAGGAAGAAGAACACAAAACCTACCGGGTAAGGAAACCGATGATGTGACACGTACTCCTTTGTTTGCTACAGGTTCTTTGATGATCTGAACAAGAATTTCCTGCCCTTTTCTTAAGGTGGGAATCTGACCTTCGATTTTCTGAGATTCTGATTTTGTCCGGGTATTGCTTGTTCCATTTAAGTCTTCTTCTTCATCTAAATCAGTATCCTCATCTCCCAGCATATCCTGAAGCTGCTGTGTTCGCTCACCTATATCTGAAAAATGAAGGAACCCATCGTGCTTCATTCCAATGTCTATAAATGCAGCACGAATTCCGGGAAGAACCCTTGCAATTCTTCCCAGGTATATGTCCCCCACCATCCTGCGGTTTTCAGGATGGTCTACAAAGAAGTCGACTAAATTTCCATCTTCCGTAATAGCAACACGTGTCTGCAGGGAAGCGGTGTTGATGATAATTTCTTTTACCATTTGGTATAAACTCACTTAATGAAATACGATATTTCATTGAAAAACTTTTAAAAAATAAAAAGCTATCACGCAGCCTTTGCTGCTCTGCTTGAAAAATAAAGCGCGGCGCAACAAGTGATAGAATGAAAATAAATATTTCTATTTGCATAATGAGCTTTTTAACTGAAACTATTTAGTAATAATTAATTAAGACAATATTTAATAAAAATTAATTGAGAGCTGGTTTGCCTTTTTACCGCTCTCCTATTTTAATAATTCTTTTCTGCTCAGCGAAAGTTTGCCGTTATCTATCTTTATAAGCTTAACAGTTACTTTGTCACCAGTTTTAAAATAGTCGCTAACTTTTTCAACTCTTTTGTTATCTATTTGAGATATATGCAGTAATCCTTCTTTGCCAGGGAGTATTTCCACAAAAGCTCCGAAATCCATCAACCGGGTAATTACGCCTTCATACACTTCACCAATCTCCGGAGTAGCAGTCATCTTTTTGATATACTCTTTACATTTAACCGCATTCTCTTTATTTGGTGATGCGATATTTACGGTCCCATCTTCTTCAATGTTTATTTCAACTCCGAACAAACGCTGCATTCCCTGGATTGTTTTTCCGCCGGGACCAATAATAAGTCCTATTTGATCCTGCTCAACCTTCATTGAAATTAATCTTGGCGCAAATTCAGATAGCTGCTCACGAGGTTTACCAATTACCTCATTCATAATACCAAGTATATGAAGCCTTCCTTCACGAGCTTGTTGTAATGCCTTTTCCATAATTTCAAATGATATTCCCTGGATTTTAATATCCATCTGAAAAGCTGTGATTCCGTCCGATGTGCCGGCTACTTTAAAATCCATATCACCAAGATGATCTTCATTTCCAAGAATATCTGAAAGAATAGCATATCTTTCACCCTCTTTTATTAATCCCATTGCTATACCTGCAACACTTTTGCTTATTCCAATTCCCGCATCCATCATTGCAAGCGAACCGGCACAAACAGTAGCCATTGAAGATGATCCGTTCGATTCAAGGATATCGGAAATAACACGTACGGTATATGGAAAGATTTCTTCACCCGGGAAGACCATTTTTAGAGCTCTCTCTGCAAGGTTGCCGTGTCCTATTTCTCTTCTTCCAACTCCTGACATTCTGCCAACTTCACCAACACTGAACGGAGGGAAGTTGTAATGAAGCATAAATCGCTTTGCGTATTCTTCTCTAAGCCCATCAATAATCTGCTCATCGTTTTTAGTACCAAGGGTAACCGTTGTTAAGCTTTGAGTCTCACCTCTGGTAAATAAAGCTGATCCGTGAGTTCTGGGTAAAATTCCCAGCTCAATAGTGATAGGTCTTATTTGTGTCGTATTCCTTCCATCCAGTCTAATTCCCTCAGTTAAAATTCTTTCTCTCATTAATTCTTTTTCAAGATCATGAAGTATTTCTGCAATTACTTTTTCCTGTTCGGGAAATTTTTCTTCAAGTGAAGTTAGTACCTCATCCTGAAGCTGTTTGTTCTTTGCGGATCTTTCTTCTTTTGTTAGAACAGAGTGAACGATCTCTTTAAATTTTTCTGCGGCAAGTTCGAGTACTTCTTTTTTTAATTCTTCATCGATTTGCCTTCCTTTAATCTCCCATTTGTTTTTCCCGGCTTCATTTCTCAATTCCATTTGCAGTTGAACAAGTTTTTTAATCTCTGCTTGTGCAAATTTCAAAGCACTAAGAATATCATTCTCACTTAGTTCTTTCGACTCCCCTTCCACCATAATAATTGAATCACTTGTACCAGCAACAACAAGCTCGAGATCACTTTGCTCTATTTCTGAGTGAGTTGGGTTTAGAATTAATTGCCCATCTATTCTTCCAACGCGTACTTCGGCAATTGGTCCATCAAACGGAATATCAGAAATGGTTAATGCAGCTGAAGCACCGATGGCACCGAGTACGTCCGCATCATTCTGTCCATCATAAGATAATACAAACGCAATAACTTGAGTTTCGTTCATGAAATTTTCAGGGAAGAGAGGTCTGATAGGTCTGTCTATCAAACGTGAACTAAGTATTTCCTTTTCTGTAGGTCTTCCTTCTCTTTTAATGAATCCACCCGGAAATTTTCCTGCTGCGGATGTTTTTTCTCTGTATTCAACCTGCAGAGGAAAAAAGTCCTGATCTTCCTTTGCTTCCTGCGATGCAACTGCGCTTACAAGCACCATAGTATCGCCGTAGCGAACCATAACTGCACCGTTAGCCTGTTTTGCATATCTTCCTGTTTCAATCGAAAATAATTTACCACCTATTTCGATTTCCTTTTTTACTATCATTTCAAATTCCTTACTTTCTAATGTTCAAATCTTTAATTATTGCTCTGTACCTCTCGATATCCTTTTTAGCAAGGTAATCGAGAAGCCTTCTTCTTTTACCAACCATCATCATTAATCCTCTCCTGGAGTGATGATCTTTAGCATGTTTGTTGAAGTGTTCCGTCAGGTCGTTAATTCTTTTGGTGAGAAGAGCAACCTGTACTTCTGTTTTGCCAGAGTCATTCTGGTTAGAGCCGTACTTTTTAATTATTCCGGCTTTTTCTTCTTTTGTCATTTTATTTAATCCTTATTATTTATTATACAATCTAATCCCAGAATGCATCCGTCCTAAGTGGATAAACCGGGATCAATTAATTAGTTTTCTTATAATTTCTTTTCCTGTTTCTTCATCTTTTTTCATTCGGGCAATTAACTCATCTGCAGAGTTAAACTTCTCCTCATCTCTTATTTTCTCAACTAAACAAACCTCCAGCATTTTCCCATAAATATCTTTATTGAAATCGAAGATGTAAAACTCCGGAATTATTTTCCCATCAGTATAAAAAGTGGGTCTGCTGCCAAGACTGAGAAGCCCATAATATTTTTCGCCATCGATAATACATTCGGCTGCGTAAATACCTTTTGCTGGTATTAATTTATCTTCATTTTCAATTGAAAGATTAGCTGTCGGGAATCCCAGATCTTTACCTCTGTCATCTCCTTTAACTATTTTCCCTTTGAAGGAATAAAACCTGCCGAGCATTTTGTTTGCTTTTAC
>JAPHUI010000082.1 GCA_026193755.1 Ignavibacteriaceae bacterium
CAAATGCTTGCAGTAGCACGTGCTCTTATTCCCGAACCAAAGCTTCTTTTATTAGATGAACCTTCACTAGGATTAGCTCCAAATCTTGTAAATGATTTACTTGATAAATTTGTTGAGCTTAATCAGAAACTTGGTATTACAATTCTGATTGTCGAACAGAAGGTGAATGATGTATTAAAAATTTCTAATAGAGTTTATAGTTTGAAGCTCGGTGAAGTAGCATTTGAAGGGAAATCGAGGGAGCTAATAGGCAACAAAGAAAAACTGAAAGAATTGTTTCTTTGATACATTCAGTTATTTTGAATTTAAATGAACATACTTGATTACTATTTTGTCTGATAAGTGTGTGATAATTCATCACTAAAATCGTAACTTGTTTAATATAAAATAGTTATGAATTAAGTATCGACTCCCCGCACCTCCACCAGTCTTCGTTTTGAGTTTACCTGCCGTTGGCAGGCAAAGCAAAAAAGAGTCCTTTATAATTTTTTTATTATGGTCCTGCCTAAAAATTGCTTGTCTCACCGGTAAATGGATACCATTCATCAACCTTTAATTGCTAAAACTACTCCGATTCTCTAAGTTTAAATCAATAATAATAGTTAATTAGTCCATAATGGTAGGTTTAAACACAACGTACAATCCTGTAGTCAATAGCATTTACCAAATCATTTTGGTGAAAATTAAAAGCATATGGAAACTTCTAGGATTCGAAGTGTTAATTTGGATTTTTGGTTTGATTTATCTTGCCTTGATAAATTCTCCTGAAGCAACTCACTTTACAATTTGTCCACTCTCAAATCTTGGATTTAAATATTGCCCGGGATGCGGATTAGGAAATTCAATTTCATATCTATTTAGAGGAGATTTTGTTTCCTCTTTTCACTCACACCCCCTGGGAATTTTTGCTTTGGTAATAATAATATTCAGAATAATTTCAATCATTAATAATAACCGGAGGAGACATGCCTAATGTATTCCAATTAATGCCTAGTCTCGAAGGAGATGAAATGGCTTTTATACAAGAGTTGATTAAAGACTTCAATGACAACCAGGCGATGCAATTTGCAACTGCTTATATGGCGAGAAGAAAGGACCCCAGCAACATTTTAATATTTGCTGTCATAGGACTTCTTGGTGTAGCAGGAATTCAGAGATTTGTTCTAAATCAAGTAGGAATGGGAATTCTATATTTCCTTACCGGTGGTTTATGTTTGATTGGTACCATCATCGATATTGTTAATCATAAAAAGCTTTCCTTTGAGTATAACTCCAAGCAAGCTCAACAAGTTGCAGGGATGATGCGTAGTTTCTCATCGTAAAATACTTTATTTGGGAAGCTGTACAATTAATAGCTTCCCATTTTATTATCTCTTATCATCAATAACTGACACTGATTTTATCTTTGTTTGCTTCCTTAGCTTCGTTTAAATTTGATTTAATTATGGATAAGATTTTTTTTACAAAAATGAGCGGTGCTGGTAATGACTTTATCATTTTGGATAGAAGGCAAAATGATAAATTTCAAGTAACAAAAGATATCATCCCAAAATTATGCAACCGACGGAATGGTATCGGTGCTGATGGACTTATTACAATTGAAGATTCCAGCAATCATAATTTTATAATGAATTATTACAATGCTGATGGATCAACAGGAAGTTTGTGTGCGAATGGTGCAAGGTGTGCTTTACTCTTTGCTTCAAAATCGGGCAGAATTAAAGGTAAATCCTCTAATTTTCTTTCAAATAATGTTGAATATAAAGGTGAGATTATTTCAGATACGCAAATAAAGTTCTACCTGAATTCACCTAAAAAAATCAAATATAATTTTAAAATAAAAGCTGGCGGTAAATTAATTAATGCTCATTATGCTGATACCGGCTCACCTCACGTTGTAATAGATATTAATGAATCAGAAGGATTTCTTCCTTTGCTTGATCAGGTTCCTGTAGATTTGTTGGGAAGAGAGATAAGATATTTATCTGAGTTTACACCGGATGGAACTAATGTCAACTTTATTAATGTTAAGGACAAAATTATTTATATTCGAACCTACGAAAGAGGTGTGGAAGCAGAAACTTTAGCTTGCGGAACTGGCTCAGTTGCTGCAGCTTTAATTTGCTATGTAACTCATAAAATTCCTCCACCGGTTGAAATTTTTACTAAAGGGAATGAAAAATTATTAGTAAATTTTGATGTGGAAAATTCAAAAGTTAAAAACTTGTCACTTACTGGTCCGGCTAAAATAGTATTTACCGGAGAAATGATAATTTAAAATTCGGAGAACAAATGTCCAAAGTCTTATTCACAATAAACTATGAAATCGATAGTGATAAAAAAGAAGAATATATAAGAACGATTCGAGAACTAAAAAACTTGATCAAGGCGGAAGGTCTTGAGAGTTATTCTGTATATGAAGTTAAAGGGAAACCAAATCGTTTTCAGGAACAATACATATTCAGTTCCGATGAAGCTTTTGAAAATTTTGAAGATGATACCGATGAACGAATTAATATCCTTATAACAAAAATTAGCGGAATGACAGTAGATCACTCAACTAAGTATACCACCTCTTTAGAATTATTGTAACTAAGATCAGCTTCTATCAAGCATCATCTTTCTTTATTATATAAGTGTTTAAGGTAGTTAAGCCGACCTAGACATCTAATCAGAAATTCTTTCGTCAAATTCCTCAATAGTTTTTGCAGAAAGAGCCATTTTATAAAAATTTCAAGCCTTTTTTAGGGAATAATATTTGTGAAGAACCATTGTCTGCATAGAGTCAGACAAAGGTTGTTTGAGTTAAAATAATAATTATTCCCAAAGGAGGAAATATGAAATTTTCCAAATTCCTAATTACTGCTTTTTTAATCCTGGCAGTTTCTGTTGCTTATTCACAAGAAATTAAAAAAACCGGTGGATATGCACGACTAGCCGGGATGGGCTCAAACCCATATGTAATCGATCCTTTTTTTAATACAGTAAACCCTGCATGGAATGCAGTCTATAATAATTTTGTGATAGGTGATCTTGGCTCATCTGCAGGTGCTCCTTTTTCTGCCGGAGGTTACGGGCAGTATCTCGCAGGAAGTTTTCAAATCGGTGACGCATGGACACTGGGTGGAATACTAGCAAGAAATGATTTCAATGGTATGTCCATCGCCTTACTAGATCCGGGTTCCAATAGCTCATCGACCTGGTCATACCCTGGTGTTGTATCAACTGTAAATGGAATTGCAGGTGTAGGTAGTGTAGTTCCCCTGGATAACAATCTTGAAGTTATCGGAACTTATTCTTTTAGCAGAACAAAAGTGGGTTTGGGAATTGCTTATGCCCACACAAGTAATGACGTTAATCCACCAACTGGTGGCTCGACAGAAGGATCAGCTAGTCAATTTGGTTTTAATCTGGGTGTAATTTCTGATCTGACAAGATCTTTAAAACTCGATATTGGCGCATCACTTGTTCTGCCAAGTACGAGTTATAAACCAGATACCTTAAATGAAACCAGTGCAAGCCAGACTATAATTACGGTTAATGGTAGGGCATTCTGGAAATTGAATAATAAGCTAAAGCTTGTTCCCCTGATTCTTTTCTCTACAGAGAGTGGATCAATAGATTCAGGTGGAATTTCTGCTGCATCAGTAGATATGCCATCTTTTACCTGGTTTGAATTTGGCGTGGGACTTAATTACCAGATTGGTGATTTCTTAATTGCTGGTGGTGCTATCTTCTCAACATCTAGTTTAACATATCCAGCTGTGAATAATGTATCACCTGAATTAAGTTTGAGTGAGACGAGATTCCCAATTTGGAATATTGGTGTTGAATGGAATATGCTTGAATGGTTTGTTGGAAGATTAGGTTATGTAGCCTCTTCCGGTTCAAGAAGCTATGATGTCCCAAATACTGCAACCTCAAAAACTGAATATGTCCAAACCTTTTTTGGTCCTTCTCAAATGGGTGCAACTGTTGGTGTAGGTTTTAGATTCGGAGATTTCTCACTTGATGCAACTGTTAATGAAGATGTGCTCAGACAAGGGTTCAATACCATCGGAGGTGGAGGACCAACCTTTGCTTATCTTACTGCAAGTTACGCGCTGCCATAACAAATCATTGTGGAAGGCATTCAATTTTGAATGCCTTCTTTTTTATCCATTTCTAATTTCTTCATTTCACTAGTACTTTAATCTTGTTAAATTTCCTTTTAATAATAATCTTTTATCTTTATGATTGAATACATAGGTGTCGCACATGTTCATTCCCTGTTTTCAGATGGAACTGGGGAAGTGCCTGAAATAGCAAAGTATGCTGAAGAATCAAATCTGGATTTTATTCTTCTGACAGATCATAATACTTTGAGAGCACTTCACGAAGGATATGAGAAATGGTATGGTAAGACACTTTGTTTGATCGGGTGTGAGATAAATGATAAAGAAAATAGAAATCATTATCTGGCTTTTGGAATTAATGAAGCCTATTCTACCCGAATGCCGGCAAAAGAGTATGTAAGAAAAGTAAAGGAAGCTGGTGGAATTGGTTTCATTGCTCATCCGCATGAAAAAAGAAATCATATGAAAGAGCATCCGCCGTATCCATGGGTAGACTGGAGCATTGAAGATTTTGACGGAATAGAAATTTGGAATCATATGTCAGAATGGATGGAGAACCTGACAGAACAAAACAAGTATAATTCTTTTCTGCATCCTCTAAGGTCAATAACTTCTCCACCTGAGGAAACACTTAAACTGTGGGATGAACTTAATTTAAAACGAAAGGTAGTTGGAATTGGTGGTGTTGATGCGCACGCTCACAAGCAAAACCTTTTTGGATTTTTTGAAGTGGAAATTTTTCCTTATAAAGTTTTGTTCAAATCAATCCATAATCATGTTCTCCTGCCTTCGCCACCTGTAAAAGGAAACAGCAAACAAAAAATTGCAAAATCAAAAGCAGCTATTTATGAAGCACTGGCTTACGGTAGATCTTTTATAGCCAATGATTATCATGCAAATTCAAAAGGATTTCAGTTTTTTGTTAAATCTGGTAAAAAGAAATTTTCTATGGGGGATTACCTGGATTTTTCTGAAAAGATTTCTTTATATGTATCTTTACCTGTTCCAAGTGCTGATATAAGAATTGTTTGTAATGGTGATGTAATTGCAACCATTCAATCTCATAAAGCTGAATTGGAGGTAAAAAAGCCTGGTGTTTACCGGGTTGAAGTTTACTATTTCAACAAAGCCTGGATTTTTTCAAATCATATTAGGGTTGGAATTTAGAAAAAAAACTGAATTTATTAGCATTTTGAAGACTTTTCCATATTATGCGCCCATAGTTCAACTGGATAGAACGTCGGATTCCGGTTCCGAAGGTTGGAGGTTCAAGTCCTCCTGGGCGTACATAATTAAATGGAACATTGTGAATAAAAGTGTTATTTTTGCAAGGTTTTTTAATTAAATAATTGCTAAATACAGGATATATTAATGATAAAGAAAAAGAAGAAACTTTCGAAAAAAGAGATAAAACAAGATAGCTTAGTCGAATTTTTTTATAATGTCGAGAACTATTTTGAAAAGTATAAAAACAAAATTTTTACATATGCAGCAGTTGTTGTGGTAGCTGCAGCGGCTGTCTATTTTTATATCAATCAAAAAGCAGCAAACAACGAAAAAGCAAGTCTGGAACTTTCCAGAGTAATGACGTTATTTGATCAGGGTGCATATCTTGAAGCAATTGAGGGAAAACAAGGAAGCAATATCATTGGTCTTAAAAGAATTGTTGAAGAATATGGTGGAACCGAGAACGGAGAAACTGCAAAAATCTATCTTGCTGACTGTTATGCCTACCTCGGTAATTATGATGAATCGATAAAATACTATGAAGACTACAGTGGCAGTATAGGTTACTTAAAAGCTACAGCTTTAGCAGGCCAGGCGGGATACTATGCTTCGAAACAGAATTACGAAGAAGCGGCGAAATTATATCTTGAAGCTTCAAAGATATCAGATACTAATGCTGAAAATCCTGATTATTTACTGAACGCAGGAATAAATTATCTAAAAACCGGTGATAAAGACGAAGCAAAAATCCTGTTTAATAAAATAAAAGAAGATTATGTTGCTTCTTTAGCACAAAAAGAAGTTGATAAATATCTTGCAATGATTCAATAAAAAGTTTTATCCGTACAGCTCAACATTATTAAATTTCTTTAATTAACTTAGTGCTACCGGATATCTCATTTCTTTAAAAAATGTTAAAAAAATAAATAACTGTAATAACTATATTTTTATATGGCAGATACTTCAGATTTCAGGAACGGCTTAATAATAAAATTTAAAAATGACTTGTACAGTATCGTAGAGTTTCAACACGTTAAACCAGGTAAGGGTGGTGCGTTTGTCAGATCTACTCTGAAGAATTTAAGAACAGGCAGAGTTTTAGAAAACACCTTCAGAGCAGGAGAAAAAGTTGAGGTCGTAAGAGTTGAAAGAAGGAAATATCAGTATCTCTATTCAGAAGGTGATATGCTGGTTTGCATGGATAATGAAACTTATGAACAAATAAATATTTCGAAGGAATTATTCAGCGAAGGCCTAAAGTTTCTTAAGGAAAGTGAAGAGGTTGAAATCCTTTTTAATGGTTCTGAAATTATTTCAGTTGAAATTCCAATATTCATTAATCTTAAGGTTGTAGAAACCGAACCAGGATTTAGAGGAGACACGGCTACTGGCGCAATGAAACCGGCCAAGCTTGAAACTGGCGCGCAAATTAATGTCCCCCTTTTTATAAATGAAGGAGATGTTCTTAAGGTAGATACAAGAACCGGGGAATATTCAGAAAGAGTTAAATCTTAACAAGAGGCTGCAAATGGATTTAGATCTTATTAAAAAACTTGTAAAAATAGTAGATGCAAGCGGCGTTACTGATCTTGAAATCGAGGAGAGCGGATTAAAGATCAAGATTGCTAAGAAAATCAGAAATACTCAGGTTGTAACACAACCACAAATTCCAGTAATACCTTCTCAGCCAGCTGTTAATTCAGCCGCACCTGTAGTTAAAGAAATGGCTGAAAAAAAGACAGAGATTGAAGTACCAGCAGCTAATTTACACGAAATAAGATCACCTATAGTAGGTACATTTTATAGAGCACCTGCGCCTGATGCAGATTCATATGTTCAGGTAGGTGCTGTCGTATCTCCGGGTAGTGTGTTATGCATAGTTGAAGCAATGAAGTTGATGAACGAAATTGAATCTGATGTTAGTGGAAAAATTATAAAGATATTAGTTGAAAACGGAAAACCTGTTGAATATAATCAACCACTCTTTTTAATTGAATTGACCTGATTACTACTAAACTCCGGATAAATTTTGTTTAATAAAATTTTAATAGCCAACCGAGGCGAAATAGCACTTCGAATAATCCGCACCTGCAAAGAACTCGGAATTAAAACTGTCGCTGTTTATTCCGAAGCCGATAAAGATTCTCTTCATGTTACTTTTGCAGATGAGGCTGTGTGTATCGGTCCTCCTTTTGGAAAAGACAGTTATCTTAAAATACCAGCTATAATATCTGCGGCACAAGTAACCGGCGCCGATGCAATTCATCCCGGTTATGGATTTTTAGCTGAAAACGCGAGTTTTTCTGAAATCTGTGAAGAATCAAAGTTAAAGTTTATTGGCCCTTCTCCGGAGATGATAAGAGCAATGGGGGATAAATCATATGCTAAAGAAACGATGAGAAAGAATGGAGTGCCCGTTATTCCCGGTAGTGACGGTGTTGTTGAAGATGTTGAACAAGGAAAAGAACTTGCAAAGGGAATTGGTTATCCTGTAATTATCAAAGCCTCTGCAGGAGGTGGCGGAAAAGGAATGAGAATAGTCTGGGAGGAAAATGATTTTCAAAAAGCGTTTCAAACTGCCCAGACTGAAGCGGAAGCTGCCTTTGCAAGTTCTGAAGTCTATCTTGAAAAGTTTATAGAAAATCCTCGCCATGTCGAAATTCAGGTTATGGGAGATTTGCACGGAAACGTTTATCATTACGGAGAAAGAGACTGTTCGATTCAACGCAGACACCAGAAATTAATTGAAGAATCACCTTCTCCAGCCGTAGATGATGAACTCAGAACTCTAATGGGTGATGCAGCTGTCAAAGGCGCAAAGTCGGTTAAATATGAAGGTGCCGGCACAATTGAATTCCTTCTCGATAAAAATAAGAATTTTTATTTTATGGAAATGAATACAAGAATTCAGGTTGAGCATCCTGTTAGTGAATTGGTTTATGATGTAGATCTCGTAAGACAGCAAATCCTGGTAGCGGCAGGAGAAAAGATAGAAACAAAACCGAAAAAGCCGCATGGCCATGCAATGGAATTCAGAATTAATGCGGAAGATCCAAAAAATAATTTCAGACCTTCACCCGGCAAAATAAGCTCGCTTCATTTTCCCGGCGGTTTTGGTGTCAGGATTGACTCACATATTTATCAATCTTATTCAATTCCTCCCTATTATGATTCCTTGATTGCAAAATTAATTGTATGGGGAAAAAATAGAGAACACGCAATTATGAGGGGAAAAAGAGCGTTGGGTGAGTTCATAGTTGAAGGAATAAAAACAACAATTCCTTTTCACTTACAGGTGCTGGAGGATGAAAGATTTAAAAGTGGAATTTTTGACACAGGTTTTTTAGAAAAATTTGAATATTTATCATAACAAAAAATTATTTACTTAAGAGGGAAAAATGAAAATACCGGAAAATGTTAAATACACAAACGATCACGAGTGGGTTCTGGTTAATGGAAATATAGGCACAATAGGAATTACAGATTATGCACAGGGAGAATTAGGTGACGTTGTTTTTGTTGATATAGATTCTGAACTTGCCGAGATCTCAAAAGGTGAATCCTTTGGAACAATTGAAGCAGTAAAAACAGTCAGCGACCTTTTCGCACCTTTTAACGGAAAAGTTATCGAGATCAATAAAAAATTAGCTGATTCTCCTGAACTTGTTAATACCGATCCTTTTGGTGAGGGCTGGATGATAAAGGCGGAATTAAAAAATCCTGCTGATCTTGACGATCTGCTCAACGC
>JAPHUI010000314.1 GCA_026193755.1 Ignavibacteriaceae bacterium
AGCCATAGCATTCTCCGGATTTTAATTTCAAATAATTTTAAGATTTGATAAAGACACTAAATAATTTAACGATCAATTTAGTGTATTACAATTAACATTCGTTAACAATAAACCATCTTAATTAGTTCAAAAGAAACAAAAGAGAAGAAAAATGAAGCAAGGAGATATAGTAGTTTTAATTCAATAAACCATTCTCTTTACACCATTTATCAAATCCTTTCTCAAGCTGCTCGAATGAATCTATTGCAAAAAGAATCGGCTGAAGATGCCACACATCGTACTGCTGCACAACAATTTTTTCCGGATCAAATGGTTTAACTACTACTTTATCTGAGAGCGAATGTTCAACTTCTTTAAGGGATGAAAGAATTCCGGCACCATAAATTCTTCTGCCTTCAGGATTATTTATCAAACCGAATTCAACTGTGAACCAATGAAAGGTTTCAAGCTTAGTTCTGTTTTTTCCTTCTGCTTTAAAAGCAGCTTCACCAAATTTTTGGTAAAATGAAGCAAAGGCTTTGTTAGTCAGCAAAGGCATATGTCCGAAAATATCGTGGAAAAGATCTGGAGCAGGCGTATAATCAAGTTCTTCTTTGCCTCGTATGTAATCTGTTGACGGGAAAACTCTTCTTCGAAGCATTTCAAAAAAGTTTTGTTCGTGAATAAGCCCGGGAACTCTTGCAACTTTCCAGCCCGTTGTTTTCAAAAAAACATGACTTAAATCTTTTAAAAAAGGAATTTTATCAGGTGAGAGTTTTAGAACTTTAGTTCCTTCCATATATTCATTGCAAGCTCTTCCGGGAAGAAGTTTCATCTGTCTTTCATATAAAAATTTCCAACTTTCGTGATCAGATTTCGGATAATTGGGATAAACAATTTCGTCGTGTTCCGGAACCGGTCCATCTAATCGTTGCGGTATACATCGCGGATCTATCCCCTCCTGTGCAGCTTTTTCGTATGCTGATAAATTTTCTTCAGCAGTTTGATTTTCTTTTTTCTGATCTTCCATTCTTCTTTCCCATTTAAAAGATTACTAGATTTTTGTTGGAAGTTAATTATTAGAAGGTATTAATTCAATCTTAATTAAAGGATATTTACTTCCTCTTCCAGCTTAATTCCGAATTTATTGGCAACTTCTTCTTTAAGTCGCATTGTAAATTCCAGAATCTCTGCACCGCTTGCTTTACCATAATTGCAAACAACTAAAGCATGATCAGGAGAAGTTCCAACTTCACCGAAACGTTTCCCTTTCCATCCGCATTCTTCAATCAGCCAACCAGCAGATATTTTAATCTTTCCAGCTTCCGAAGGAAAGCTGATAACTTCAGGATATTCAGATTTTAATTTGATAAACATTTCCTCATTCAAAACAGGATTTTTAAAAAAACTTCCTGCGTTACCTATTTTAGTTGGATCGGGTAATCTTTTTCTTCGTATTTCGGCAACTGCATTACTGATATCCTTAATAGTTGGACTCGAGATCTTCTTATCAGAGAGATATTCTCGTAAAGTTTTATAAGATATGTCAGTTTTAGGATTCTTTGATAATTTAAAGCGAACCGAAGTAATTATTAATTTATTTTTCAACTCTTCCTTGAAAACGCTCGAGCGGTAAGAAAATTTACATTCAGCTTTATTAAATATTTTCTGCTCACCAGTCTCAATTAAAACGCCATTTAATGAAACTAAAGTATCTGCTAGTTCCTGCCCATAAGCACCAATATTCTGAATAGGTGCTGCGCCAACTGTGCCGGGGATTAATGTAAGATTTTCAATTCCGCCAAAGTTTTTAACAACACAAAAATTAACAAGATCATCCCAAATTACTCCCGCACCTGCTTCAATTATAACTGAATCAGAATTTTCGTCAATCACTACTATTCCGGGAATAGAAATTTTTATTATTATTCCTTCAAAATCTTTTGTGAAAAGAATGTTGCTTCCTCCGCCAAGAACAAATTTTTTCTCTCGCTTTAAAGTTTCATCAGAAAGTAATTGTATTAATTCTTCCTCATAGAAAACTTCCGCGAATAATTTTGCTTTTACATCAACTCCAAACGTGTTAAGATTTTTTAATGAATGATCTTTAAGCGGCAACATTTTTTGTGTGATAGTTTGTTGATAATTAATTAGCGATTTATCTTTGCACTGTTAAATTTACTAAATCATCATTAAATTCTTTTACGTATAAATGAAAAGAAAGACTGAAGCTAAAAGAAGAACTCATTTTGATCAATCAGGTGTCATTCCTTACAGAAGGAAAAATGGTACTCTTGAAGTTCTGCTTGTAACAACAATTAGGAAAAAAAATTGGATTATTCCCAAAGGATTCATTGAATACCATTTATCCCCTTTCCAGTCCGCAAAGAAAGAAGCTTTCGAAGAAGCTGGTGTGAGAGGAAGCAATACAACAAGAATTCTAGGTAGCTACAAAGCTAAAAAAAACGGAAGCGAGCTGCTTACAAAAGTTTACTCAATGAGAGTCACTGCAGTTTACAAAGACTATCCTGAAAAAAATCTTCGAAAAAGAAAATGGCTTTCAGCTACCGATGCAGCTAAGAAAGTTAGTATACCTGAAGTCGCAAAGATGATTAGGAAATTTGGGAGGAACGCAAAAAAATAAATTTTCACTTAGCGGAATTGACCTCTGCTGGTAATGGTCATTCTGAATCCCGAAGGGATGAAGAATCTCAAAATTTAACCTAGATACAAAAAAGGTTATTCCCCTCCTGCCCGAGAGCTTGTCCCGAACTTG
>JAPHUI010000051.1 GCA_026193755.1 Ignavibacteriaceae bacterium
AATATAAGAAGTAAATTTCTTATTAGGTTTATCCTCAAAAAAAATACTCAGCTGTGAATAATAAAACTCTTCATTTAATACAATTTGTTCTAAATCTTTTTTTGCAATTCTTTTATCGGCTTGAATGATAAAGTGTTCCGATTCAATTTTCTTTGATAGAGAATTATTTATGCTTAATTCGGTTGTTGTGAAACCTAGTTTCGGTGATATGATGAAATAGAAGAAAACAGATACAATAATTATAAATGAAAGAAATATTTTGCTAACAGAAGCGGAAGCCTGTTTCTTATTCCATTTCAGTAGATAGAATAAAATTAACGCGAAAAAAATGAGATTAAGTAGCCGGTACAGAAATAATTTATAATCAACAACCAATCCTTCATCATATATTGTCCCCGGGAAGTATGCAAATAAAGGATTATATAGATAAATCTGTGGATTAAAATAAATTTCAAGGACAGGTATAAACAAAATCAACAGGTATAAAACAATAAATGAAACTCTTCTGAATCTTTTCAAAATAGAAAAAATCATTGCTCCTAAAGCACTGCCAATTATTACTGACGGACACGTAATAACCATGTAAAACCATAAACCATCCCAGAAAGAACAAAAGCCCAGTATAATTGATTTTGAAATTGAAATTGTAAACGGAATTAAAAGCATCAATGCAAAGGAATTAATCAAGGAAACATTCTGAACAAATTTCTGATCTTTACTTTTAGATTTAAGGAAGGATAATATAAATAGACCGGAAAGAAATGAAAGCAGCAAAGCATTAACCGCAGATAATTCATATCCGAAAACATTGGTAAGAGGAAGAGTAAGGAGAAATAAGTTTAATACAGCAATTAAAGCTAAGTAAACCCCTAAGTAATTATTTTTTTTTAAACCTTTAATCATTATGAATTAATATTCTTTGCTTTCTACTCTTTCTATATTCGCACCGAGTGATTTCAGTTTTTCTTCAATTTTTTGGTAACCTCTATCAAGATGATAAACTCTTAATACTTCGGTTGTCCCCTCTGCAGCTAATCCTGCTAAAACAAGACTCGCACTTGCACGTAAATCAGTAGACATTACTTTTGCACCCTTTAACTTTTTTACTCCTGTAATAACAGCAGTATTTCTGTCAAGTTCTATTTTACCTCCTAGCCGATTAAGTTCCGGAACGTGCTTAAATCTATCAAAATAAATTGTATCAGTTACTGTAGAGACTCCATCAATAAGTGACATTAAAGCTGTCCATTGAGCCTGCATATCTGTTGGGAATCCGGGATAGATTGAAGTTGTAATGGAAATGGGTTTTAGTTCGGTATTCTTTGCATCAATAATAATTTCATTTTCTTTTCTAACAATTTTGCAACCACAGTCTTCAAGTTTAAGAAGAACAGCTTCTAAATGTCCGGGTGAAGTATCTGTTAATTTTATTTTTCCTTTAGTCATAGCAGCAGCAATAAGAAGTGTTCCTGATTCAATTCTGTCTGGTATTGTTTTTATTTCTGCAGGCTTCAGTTCTTCGACACCCTGGATTTCAATTTTATTTGTGCCAACTCCATTTATTTTTGCTCCCATTTTAATCAGGAATTCTGCTAATTGTGTTATCTCCGGTTCATTTGCGGCATTATTAATAACTGATATTCCCTTAGCTAAAACTGCTGCCATCATTGCATTACCGGTTGCACCAACCGACGAAATATCAAAATTTATTTTGGCTCCTTGTAACTGTTTGGCTTCTGCAATGATATAACCATCTTTTAAATCTATTTCTGCACCAAGTTTTTTCATTGCTTCGAGATGAAGATTGACGGGGCGTGGTCCCCAGGCGCATCCACCGGGCAATGATACCTCCGCTTTACCAAACCTTGCAAGCAATGGACCTAAAACATAAACTGAAGCACGCATCTTTTTCACATGTTCGTAAGGGGCAGTAAACTTATTAATTTTATTTGTATTGATTTCTAATCTTTCATCCTGAAAATTTATTTCAGATCCAAGATGTTTTAACAACTTTATCATTGTAAAAACATCATTCAGGATGGGAGTGTTATTAAGAATGGAAACTCCGGTTGCGAGTAATGAAGCAGGCATAAGTGCAAGAGAGGAGTTTTTGGCTCCGCTTACACTAACACTGCCGGAAAGTTCCTTGCCTCCGGTTATTATAAATTTATCCATAAATATAAAATGCTATTTTGAT
The DNA here is from genome assembly GCA_026193755.1 of Ignavibacteriaceae bacterium. Lineage (GTDB taxonomy): Bacteria > Bacteroidota > Ignavibacteria > Ignavibacteriales > Ignavibacteriaceae > IGN2. The sequence goes on from JAPHUI010000051.1 coordinate 2,198, forward strand.
TTCAAAATTAGTAATAAATATCAGGAATGACACTTATTTAGGGAAAGAATTGGAAGAATTAAAAAGGATCAACAATCAGGAACGAAGTATCATCAGACATGTTATTCCTTTTTAGCAAAGAAATGAAACACTCATAACATTCTTCAATATTTTCTTTTCGCAGACAGCTTTCAATCTCTGCATCTGAAATAAGATTTGTTAACCCGTCAGTGCACAGAATAAACCTGTGCGCATCACTTGGTTGAAGGTGCATTTTGCTCACATCAGCAACCACATTAGGTTTTTCACCCATAGCTCTTGCAATAATATTCGTTCCAGTATGAGATGCTGCTTCTTTCAAAGTTAAAAAACCCCCATCAACAAGTTCTTGAATTACTGAATGGTCTTTAGTTAAAAGATTTAACCTGTCGTTTTTTAATTGATAAATTCTGCTGTCACCCACGTGCCCCCAACAAACAGTATGATTCAGCAAATAAAGAACGACAATAGTAGTTGCGATTTTGGTTTCGTTTAATTTGCTTTTTTGAATTTCAAGTAAATATTGGTTCGTATTGACTATTGCCGATTTCATTTTAATCAAGGGATCTGATTCTTTACTATTCTCAATTAATTCGATTACTTTTTCAGAACATATTCTACCTGCACTTTCTTCCCCATCATTCTCTCCAACCCCATCACAGACTATCCCAATCCAACCAGCAGATAGAGATTTTACCTGAATAAAGTCCGAATTTGATTGTCTATCATTCCCTTTGATTGAAAATATTTTATAATCGGGGTTCATATAAATATGTATTGAAAACCAAAATGTTTTTTTATTACAATTTAACAAGAGAATTTTAATTATTTATAAATCTTTTAGGCAGAAAATTTTCGTTATCTAATAGAATTGATATACAGGGAAGCAGACAGTATATTTGTAGCTAATTTTTTCAAAATTTGATATAATAAACGCTGAATAATTGCGAGAATGGCGGAATTTGGCAGACGCGCTAGACTTAGGATCTAGTACCGAAAGGTGTCGGGGTTCGAGTCCCCGTTCTCGCACATACTAAATTTAATATTAATAAAGAGGTTAATTTGGAGTTTGTAGTAAACGATATTTCGCAATCTGAGAGAGAAGTGGAAATCACTCTTAATTATGATGAAATCAAAAATGAAATTGATAATGAAGTAAAAAAGCAATCCCGTGAAATTCAATTGCCCGGCTTTAGAAAAGGAAAGGTGCCAAAAACTATTTTAAAGCAAAGGTATGGAAATGCTCTCGAGATTGAAGCTTCGGAAAAAGTGGCAAATGCAAGGTTCTGGCAGCTTGCTAAGGAAAATAATCTGCGTCCTGTTGGTCAACCGGTTATGACTGACCTTGATTTTAATCCTGAAAAGGATTTTAAATTTAAAGTGAAATACGAAGTTGTTCCCAAGATTGAAGTGAAAGATTATAAGGGGCAATTAATTGAGACACCGGATATTAAAGTCAAACCCGAAGAGGTTGAGAGAGAGATTAATCATATACTACGCTCAAATAGCACAGATGAGGTTACCGATATAGTTGGAGATGATGAAAATTTTGTATTGGATGTCGAGCTTACCAGGCTAAATGAGAATGGTCAACCAATTGAAAACAGTAAACCTGAAAAAATGCAGATTGATCTTTCAAATGAGAGTGTTCACACAGATATTAAAACCAATGCAAAAGGAAAAAAGGTTGGGGATAAATTTAAATTCCATTTCCATGATGAAAGAAAAGTAAAAAATAAAGAAGGACAGGAAGAAAGTGTTACTGAACACTTCGACTACGAAGTTCTTATCAATGGAATAAAAAAAATCAAGCTCCCCGAACTAAATGAAGAGTTAATAAAAAAAGTCACAAAAGATAAAATCTTTACAGAAGAGGAGTTAAGAAAAGAGATTGAGAAGGATATTAAAAATTATTATGAACAAAGGACTGAAGAATATACAAGAAATAAACTTATTAGTTCAATTATAAAGAATAATGATTTTACTCCTCCATCGACTCTTGTTGATAGCATTCTCGAAGAAATGGTAAAAAGTGAAGAAGATAGATTAAAAAAACAGGGAATGAAAAAAGTCGACACAAATTATTTAAGAGAATACCTTAAACCTTCTGCGCTTAATGAAGTAAAGTGGTATCAAATCAAATCAGAAATACAGAAAAAAGAAAATTTAGAAGTAACTGATCAAGAACTTGAAGAACTAGCAAAACAGGATTCAGAGAAGACGGGTTTACCTGTTGATAAACTTCTAAACTATTACAAATCTTCTAATCAGGTGGAGAGGATGCTCGATAAAAAATTATTCGACTTCCTTAAAATGAACAATGAAATTAAAAAAGTAGATCCTGAAAAACTAACACAGATACAGAAAGAGGAAAAAGAATGAAAGACAAAATAGAAATTTATAATCAGCTCGTTCCGTATGTAATTGAGCAGACTGGGCGTGGAGAACG
>JAPHUI010000284.1 GCA_026193755.1 Ignavibacteriaceae bacterium
AATAAATAAAAAATAATAAAATGTTTTTGTAGCATTAAGGTAAATGTAGAAGTGTAATTAAAATATAGTTTAAAAATAATCGACTTAATTTCATACGAAAATTATAAAATAAATAAGCTTCATCAAATATTTAATGATACTTTCCTTAAAGTAAATACTGAAACAAGGATAACTAGTAATGGTCCCGTTAAAAATATAACCATCAGATATATTAGCATATTTTCGTTTACAAGTTTTATAAGTGAGCCAATTGATTTAATCTGGTCCTGAAAAAAAATAAATATAATAAAAGCTAATAATCCTGAAATTAAACCTGCAATCAATCCATTAAGTACCACCGGAATCTTAATTGTTGCAAGTTTTGCTCCGACAAGTTTCATAGTTTCAAATTCGTTCATTCTTGAATTTATTATAAGTCTTACTGTAGCATAAACCAGATAAACAGCGACCATAAAGACTATTGTGGTTATAATAAAAAGATAAATCTTCGCCCTATCAATATAATTTAATAAACTGTAAATAAAACCCTCTTTAAAGACTACCTCGTCAACCATAGCTAAACCAGAAAGATCTTTAATTATAAAGTTTAAGGAATCGGAGTTAGCATATTCCTTAGAAACTTTTACAACAAATGATGCTGGCAAAGGATTGTAATCAAGTATTTTTCTAAAATCTTCACCAGTCTCTTTAATAAATTTCTTTGCAGCCGCTTCTTTACTAATGAACTCTACTTTCCTGGAATAATTTTTCTTTTGAAGTTCACCGAGAAGTTTTTCCTGGTCATTTTTATTAGCAGCTTCCTTAATGAATACATTAATTTTTATGTTGGATTTCAGGCTTGTAGAATAATAATCTGAAATTTGAAGAGTAATAAAGCAAAAAAGTATCAGAAGTGCACTGATGGTTAAGCTTACAATAGTAAGAAGAAATGAGGTTTTCGCAGACTTTATAGAACGCAATGCTTCCGAAAAATAGAAAAAAATCATTTATTACTTTATGTATTTAATATATAATAATAATCAGAAATTAGATTCATCAAGCCATCTGGTTATCTGCCACTTTTTTGATTCTGGATCCTGCTTCAATGACAAATTTACTCGACCATCAATTCTTACAACATCTGTCGGATTAAATGTAATGTTGAGATTGAAACTCCGTACTATGTTTGCATCAAGTGAATCGATTGTGCTTGTTACAATATTATTCCAGATAAGATCAAGTCTTTGTGAATTCTGGAACAATCCATTTGTTGTTCTCATTTCTTCATCCCGGCCCCAATTTACATCATAACCATTTTCATAATCCCTATAGGTAAAAGTAAAATCTGAACTGAGCAGGTTACCATATATTAGTGTATCGTTAAAAGTGTATGCGTACTGAAAGTTTTGAAAAATCCCTTCAATCGTAGTCTGATCCGATATAGGTGGACCACCGTTATCAATATTATCGTCAAACTTTGGTGCAAAGGGATTCGTGCAAGAAGATAATAATATCAGAGTAAAAATACCGACAATTAAGATTTTTACTTTACAAATAAAATTCACTCTTTAACTCGCTCCAGCTTGTTGCACCTTGTTTGGCTATATCTTCCCAAAAATAAATTACCCATGCAGAATTTGTATCTGTTACCAAAGTAAATTTTAAGCTTCCAGTATAAATTTTAGGTTCTGAATTAAGAACAGGCACGCTTATGGAATAGTCTGCCGCGTAAATCGCGCTGTCAGCACGTATGTCGTAAGATTCATACGAAAAAGTTAAAGTAACTGGAATATCCTGGGGTGTTCTGGTAATTAAATTATTGAAATATTGAAATTCCTGTTCGACAGCCCAATCTTCCGGGAAACCTGATATTACGTTTGCTGAAGGTATAAAGAAAAAACTGCGATTGACTAGTGGCGGACCAGAAGCAAAATTCTTTTTGTAATCGTCTGCATTTCTGTCTTTAAAAGCGCTTATTAAATTCTGTATTACATCTTTTGGCTCAACCGGTACTCTGTAACCCGATTTCGTGTCACTGGGATTTTCAGGATTACGGACTTCGAAAATATCGCAACTACTTAAAATCAAAATGATAGGAATTATTTTCAAAAGGGTTTTCATTTCTTTGCAAATAGAATTAGTCTTGGTGAAGTTTCCTCTTCGTAAGCGTTACCATAGAAATCTCCAATTTCCTTAATTATATTGAAACCTGCACGATTCATAAAAGAGTCAATTTCTTCATGGCTATATAATCTAACTGACTCATAAAACTCTTCAATTGAACCATCTTTTTCAATGATGATTTTTTTAACTACTCTATTCCCTGAAATAGACCGATTCTGAGTTATTTTTAACCCATTCTCCGAAATAATAGAAGTCGGGACTAAGTTCTTCAACAAAAAATCTTTGTTGAAGTAATCAAGAACAAAAAATCCACCAACTTTAATTAAACTATTTGCTTTTTTAATAACAGCAAAATTTTCTTTATCA
>JAPHUI010000316.1 GCA_026193755.1 Ignavibacteriaceae bacterium
ACTCATCACTTCAGTTTGAATCACAAAATCTTTTTCAACATTAATTACACTGTTGGCATATATTTGATAATCCATTCTGCCGGGAGGATATGAATTTCCGTCATCGCGCCATGTATATGCTGTCCGTTTATCTGACTGTCGTGAAAGTAAATCTTCAAGATCAGTATTATCCCAATCAGGTGGACCACCATTTCCGAAAATTGGAGTATTAATAATTTCTCCCGTGAGCAAAGTAATTAGCTGCTGTCTATCACCAACCAGATTCAGATCACCCAGAATAACAAAGGGAGTTTCGGCCGGAAGGTCAATAACTCCTCCGGGTGTTTTTGCATCAAGAATAAAAGCAACGGTTGCATCAGCTTCCAACTGCCTTTCATCATCATTAGATTGTCCGCCGCAGCACTTAAGGTGTGAATTGATCACAAGTAAATCTTTACCATACCACTCGGGTAAATCTATAAGCGAAGCTGTTATTCTGTGGCCAGAGTAAACCAGCCAGTTTTGCAGAATCGGATACTTTGATACTGATACATTTCCGGCATCCAGTTTGACAGCGTTCCAGTTTGTTCCCGGAAGCATTTGACTAATTACATTCTTTACCTGCACTGCCGATGAATTGAAGCATTCATTGAAGCACATAATATCCGGATTGATTGCCTGGAGTAATCTGGTAAAACTTGGCTGCCTCGAAGGATCAAGTAAACCGTCGCTCAAAACATTATAATCCATTATTCGAAGATAAGTAGTGTCCTCCCGATTTATTTCCGTTGGAATTAATGGTTCAGTAGGTGTTTCATCGAAAGTATATTCAAAAGTCTCACCGGCGTTCGGCATCCAATCACCATTAGTTGAATAGTCAATTAAAAAGATTCGTATAGTGCCTGTGCCATTCGAAGGCGGTATATACTGTCTTCCTATAGCAATTTCATAAACAGTATCAGTAAACGTAGGCAGGCTTCTGAATTGAATATCGGAATGTGAAATTTGTATAGTACCATTATAGTATATCGTACCATTTCTGGTGCTGAAATTAAATCTCAGCTCTGCACCAATACCGTTAATCTGAAAACCAGTTGAACTATTATTATCCCCGTCTATAAAAATCGAAATCTGGTTATCATTAAGAAGTGATATAAATGGAGTAATTTTTAATCTGAGGAAAAGAAACTCTTCATCGTTTGTAACAGAAATGTATTTGAAGTCATATACGTTCCCATCATTCTCAGCATCAACATAAGTCGGGACCGGTACATTCCAATCATCTGTCCTTCCATCTAAAAAAATTGGCAGTGATTGAGAATATAAATTTGCAGAGACTAACAAAGTCAAAAGTATAACTATGCTTTTCATTAAATTTACCTAGCGATGTTTTTACTAAACCTAAAAATAATAAAAAGTTTAAAAGTGAATAAAGAATGAATATCCAGATAATAGGAACTAAAAAGTGCAGAGAAACACAGAAAGCAGAGAGATTCTTTAAAGAAAGAAGAATTCCTTATCACTTCCGCGATCTTACTGAAAAAGGAATATCCAAAGGCGAACTTGAAAATATAAAACTTGCTGTTCCCATTGAAGAGTTGATAGATGAAGAAAATAAACAATTTAAGAAACGAGGACTTGAGTATATGGTCTACGATATTGAAATTGAATTACTCGAAGATCCTCTTTTACTCAAAACACCAATAGTCAGGAATGGAAGGCTTGTAACAGTTGGATATCAACCTGAAATCTGGAAAGAATGGACATCGTCAGAATCAAAGTAAGTAAAATGAATTTTAATTTTTTCTTGCCAAAGAAAAGCTAACTTAGTATCGTATTCAATTTAATAACCACTGCTTTATTCAACCTGCCAGTTATCAAGTTTTATTCGGATTTTGGACAGAAATTATCAAGGTTTGTTAGCGTCTTGAAAATAATTGTGACAATTCAAGATTAAATTAAGAGGTAAAAGTTATGAAAAAGTACCTGTTTATAATTTCTTCTGTTTTATTATTCTTCGGTTGTAATGAAGACTCTGTATCTTCAAATACCTACGAATCTGAAGCTGATGAATCACACACATTCAATTTAACTGCACAAACTGAACTTATAGTTCAAAATAACAATGGAAATATTAGCGTTACAGGTTCAGATACTTCAAGTAATATGTACTGCTTTATCACTAAAAAGGTTATAAGCAAGATTAGTGAAAGTGACGCTCAAGCGCATTTATCAGAAATTGACATTACAATACAGGAAAATGCAGATAATGTAAAAGTTGAAGTTGATAATCCAAATGATGATGACAGAGATTATGTAATAACACTTAACATCATTTTACCGCACAATTTCGACCAAATATTAACTCTTGGTAATGGAAATATCTCTGTTGAGTCAATAACGAAAAAAATTGTTGCCAACTTAGGCAATGGTATTTTCAATTCTAATGTTACATTGCAGGATACTTGCTTTGTTGAAGCAGCAGTTGGGAATGGAAACTTGATTCTAACAATTCCTGGAAATACAAATGCATTGCTTACAGCATCTGTAGGAAATGGCAACATAAGTAATAATGGTTTAAATTTTCAGAATCAGCAGATAAACAACAACCACTTCTCAGGAATACTTGGTAATGGAATTGGAAGAATTTTGCTTAGCCTTGGTAATGGAAATATTACGATGAGTAAACTTTAGAGCAAAGCAGATTTTATTTATTAACTATCATAAATAAAAAACCGCAACCTTTTTCTTAAGATTGCGGTTTCCATTAAAAATTGCTTCTCTCATCTAAAGATAAGACCGCATTGACAATTTACATTTTACACATCATAGTACATTCCAAACTCAAACGGATGCGGCTGCAATGCCATTGGTTTAATTTCCTTTTCAATCTTATACTTTATCCAGGTTTCAATCACATCTTCTGTAAAAACATCACCTTTTAATAAATACTCGTGATCGCTTGCTAAGGCTTTAATTGCATCATTAAGTGATCCCGGCGTAGAAGGAACATTTTTAAGTTCTTCAGGTGGCATATCATAAATATCTTTATCCAAAGGTTCACCTGGATCAATTCTATTAATAATTCCATCCAATCCTGCCATCAGCATTGCAGAGAAAGCAAGATATGGATTAGCTGACGGATCGGGACAGCGAAATTCAACCCGCTTAGATTTTGGACTTGTTGAGTACATCGGAATTCTTACTGCAGCACTTCGGTTCCTTTGTGAGTAAGCTAGATTTACAGGTGCTTCAAATCCCGGAACTAAGCGTTTGTACGAGTTAGTTGTTGGATTAGCAAAGGCACACAAAGAAGCCGCATGCTTCAATAGACCACCTATAAAGTACAGAGCATCTTCACTCAAACCTGCATATCCCGGACCCGAAAAGAGTGGTTTTCCTTTTTTCCATAAGCTTGTGTGAACATGCATTCCACTTCCGTTATCACCCTGAATTGGTTTTGGCATATATGTAACTGTTTTATTCCACTGCTTCGCCGTATTTTTGACGATATACTTAAACATTAAAAGCTGGTCGGCAGCTTTTACTAATGGTGTAAAGCGTAAATCTATTTCGCACTGCCCTCCGCTTGCAACTTCGTGATGCTGAGCTTCTACATCAATTCCACTTTCCATTAATTTCATAACCATCGCGTTTCTAAGATCATTTAAAGAATCACTTGGTGGAACCGGAAAGTAACCTTCTTTGTAGCGGGGCTTGTATCCAAGATTTGGATTTTCTTCCCTTCCTGTATTCCATCTTCCTTCAACAGAATCGATATGATAGAAGCAACCATTTGGTTTTGAATCGAATCTTACATCATCGAAAACAAAAAACTCTGCCTCGGGACCGTAATAGACCGTATCGGCTATTCCGGTAGATTTAAGATGTGCTTCCGCTTTTTGTGCGATATTCCTTGGACAACGGGTATATTTTTCTTTTGTTGCAGGTTCATAAATATCACATATTAAACTAGCTGTTGGTGCCTCGATAAATTGATCAAAAAAAAGTGTTTCCGGATCAGGAATGATAAGCATATCACTTTCGTTTATAGCTTTCCATCCTCTTATTGATGAACCGTCAAATCCATAACCATCGACAAAAGAATCTGCACTGAATTGTGTAACGGGCACAGTAAAATGCTGCCACTGTCCCGGGAAATCCATAAACTTTAAATCAATGAACTTAATTTTTTTTGTTTTGATAAAGCTGAGGACTTTATCAATCGAACTTGGAGCTTTTGCCATATAATTTTCCTTTTTTATTTTATTAGATATTAATTGTTGTCGTCTCTTTTAATGTAGAAAGAACGTAAGTTGTTTTAGTACTTGTAACACCCAGCCATGTTTGAATTTCACTCAGAAGTTTTTCTAGAGATTCTGTATTTTTAACAGTAACTTTTAAGAGGTGAGAACCTTCACCTAAAACCGAGTAACATTCTAAAATATTAGGGTTCTTCTCAACATGCTTTAATAAATCTTTATAATGTTTTGATGAATCCATCACAACAAGAATAAAAGCAAGTATATCGTATCCAAATGCCTGACGATTTACCTTGGTGTAATAACCCTCAATAACCTGGTTCTCCTCAAGTTTTTTTAATCTATCACTTACAGATGGAACAGAAAGACCAACCAGCTCAGCAAGTTCATTGCGTTTTGTTCTCCCATTTTGCTGGAGTGTCCGCAGTATTTTAAGATCAGGGTCATCTAGCATAATTACCTTATTATTTTAGGATATTATTAAATTTTTCCTTTAAATATAAGGTAACACAATATTTATTCCAAATTATTTTTAGTGATAATTTCAACATTCACTAAAAATGATTGCGTCAGAATGAGATTTTAATTATTTTTTTAAGCCAAAAGGGGTAAAGGCAATTTTATTTTTCTTTACTTCTTGGAAAAGTTTAAGATTTACGGGAGTTCTTTCCTGGAGTTTATGATACAGGTGATATTGAACTGCAGTATGATTTATGGATTTGATTTTTATCCCTGCCAGTTCCAGTCGGTATTGAATGTCGGAATCTTCACCAATTGATGGAGCTTCATAACGTTCGTCAAATCCATTTACTTTGACCAAATCTTCTTTAAAAGAAGAGAAATTGAATCCCAGTAAACCTCTGCTTTTCCTGTTAAAAAAATTGAGAAGGAAATTATTTTTAAAATATAATCCTTTTTCAACATCAAACGATTTCCCAAACAATCCGTCTTTAATCAATAAAAAAAGATTCTTTTCCAAGAATCCATTACGGACTTTTTTTTCAGAAAGCAGATTGGTAATTTTTTCTGAGAGATTTACCCGGCGACCGGTAAGTGAAAAATTTTTCTTTGAAAATGTTAAGTGTCCTTCTACAAAAACCCCGTGGGGTACACAGTCAGCATCAATGAAGATAAGATAATCGGAACTTGATTCTGTAATCGCTTTGTTAAGAATTTTATTTTTTCTAAATCCTTTATCTTCCTGCCAGATATGTTTAATCGGAAATGAATATTCAGTTTTGATTTTCTTGATATCTGCCACAACATCTTTTCTTGACCCATCATCTGCAATGATTAACTCAAAATTTTTCTCAGTTTGTCTTTCAAACCCGGCAAGAACAAGTTTTAGATAATCAAGACGATTGTAGAAAGCAGCAATGACAGTAGCTTTAGTCATCATTCGGAAGATCCTTTTTAAGTTTCTTCCTTAAATTTTTTTTGCTCTTTTTTCTATCGTACGCTTTAGGATTCTTTTCAACTTTGGGTGGTTTTTTAGGAACGGGTATACGTTTTTTTTTCTTTTTAATTGATATTTTGGATTTAGCACCCATTTAAAAAATCGCATAAATAAATGGTGCTAATGCAGAACCTTGTGTCAAAATAATTAACCCACCAAGTAGAAGAAGCAATATAAGAATTGGTGCAAGCCACCACTTTTTTCTTACCTTCAGAAAATCCCATAGCTCGGAGAGTATCGAAAGTTTGCCCATTTTATTTCCTTAAAATTGTCTTTCGTAATCTATTTGTTTTTTCTGAATTATGGAACGTTTTTCCCAATAAGTTTTTGCAGATTTATCATATTTCAGTACCATAAACTTTTTCCTGAAGATCTTAGCTAATAATGAAATTGAAGTCAATATTATATAGAAGAAGATGGTAAGTATAACCCTTGACATAATGAATCCAAGCACAATAGCCAGACCCATCCACACTTTATTAATGGGTTTGAGAATAGTTGGATAAATCAATCCAGTCGATATTAATAAGGCACCTATAATTGCAAAATATATTGCTGCTGGTTTTTCAAAGTAAAAAAGAAACACGGCAATAATAACCAGAACGCCGCCGACGGTTAGTCCAAATTTCCGCAAGTCTTTCTTAGATTCTTTAATGTATTTGAATTCTTCTTTTAGCATTTCTTAATCCAAAACAAACTCTTTTTTCCAGTCAACATCTTTTTCAAACGGTTTTTGATCTTCTTTAGCCAGCAGGTAATTTCCAAGAACAAGGTAATCCATATTTGTCCGCATAAAACATTTGTAAGCATCTTCCGGTGTGCAGACAATCGGCTCACCCCTAACATTAAATGAAGTGTTAATTATTACCGCGCAACCTGTGTCTTTTTCAAATTGCTGAATGAGTTTATGATATCTTGGATTTGTTTCTTTATGTACAGTTTGAAGTCTTGCAGAATAATCAACGTGAGTTATTGCAGGAATATCAGACCGAACAATGTTTAGTTTTTCTATTCCCCAAAGTTTTTCTTGCTCATCGGACATCTTTACCCTTCGTTCTTTTTTAACATCAGCAACAAGAAGCATGTAAGGACTTTCTTTTTCAATTTCAAAATATTCACTTCCTTTTTCATAAAGAACTGATGGTGCAAAAGGTCTGAAACCTTCACGGAATTTTATTTTGATATTCATCAGCGCTTGCATTTTAGGAGAACGTGCATCTCCAATTATTGAGCGGGCACCGAGTGCTCGTGGCCCAAATTCCATTCTACCATCAAACCAGCCGATAACTTTTTCTTCA
>JAPHUI010000180.1 GCA_026193755.1 Ignavibacteriaceae bacterium
TAGCTCGCTGAATAAATTGAAATGCGTCGAGATGTTTTTTTGGCGGGTAACCGCCTTCCTCACCTGCAAGGTCAAATCCTACAACACCATCTCTTCGGAAGTTCACAGCCAGTTCTGCAATCTCTAAAGTATTTTTCATATTTCTCATTCCGCATAGTATCAATCCGTAACCAACTCCAAAGTCGTTTTTGCCTCTTTCTAGTCCTTTGAGTACAGAAGTAACAGTGTCTTCCAGATACATACTTTTGTTAACATGATAAACAGGAGCGAATCTGGTCTCTACATAAACAACCCCATCGTTTTTCATATCTTCCATCATTTCGTAAGCGGCTCTCTCTAAACCTTCTTTTGTTTGAAGCACAGCAGTTGTATGTTCAAAGCCTTTCAGGAACTCGACAAGATTTCCTTTATTGGCACCTATATGGAACCATATAGCAAGCTCATCTTTATCGTGTGTTGGTAATTTCTTATAGTTCATTTCACTAGCAAGATCAATTATTGTCTGCGGACGGAGTCCGCCATCCAGATGATCGTGCAGGAGAACTTTTGGAACGGTTTTTATTATCTCTTCAGTTATCAAAAAATTACCTCATTTTTCAAATCAAAAATTACCTTTTTAAGCCTCCAAAATCAATTTAAAGTGGATTACCATACCAATAAATTATCTGCTATTTATAAATAATAGTTGTATTTTTGGAGCACAAATTTCATCAAAAAAACAACAACTTTAATTATCCATAAGAAGAATGGAGTTAGTATGAAAAATTCCAACCTGTTTGTTTTTGGAATGTTATTATTAGGGATAATATTCCTTGGATTTCAGTGTTCATCAACAGAATTAAACAGTGCCAAACTTTATATACAACAGAAAAACTGGGATAAAGCTTTAGATGCTCTTAAGGCAGATGTAGAAAAAAATCCTAAGAGTGACGAAGGTTATTACCTTTTAGGTACCGTCTATAGTGAATTGGACCGGACCGAAGAAATGATAGAAGCTTTTGATAATTCACTTGCTATTAGTCATAAGTTTGCTGATAAAATTAATGAATACAGAGCTTACCAATGGGCAAATAATTATAACAGAGGTGTAAGTCTTTTCCAGAGAGGAAATAATACAGCCGATAAAGACAGTTCCAAAATGTATTATGACATGGCGATTGATGCTTATAAGAAAGCTACAATACTTGAACCGGATTCTGGTTTAACATACAGAAATCTTGCATTCGTTTACTTAACTACCAATCAAACTGAGGAATCTATAGAACCTCTAAAGAAACTTATTGAATTAGAGAAAGCAGAAGAAGGTTATCAATATCTTGGAGAAGTTTATTATACTCTGGGTTTGAATAAGATGAGTGAATTTAAGAATGATGGAAATAAGGAAGATAGTATTAAAGCTATGGATTATTACAATAAAGGAATTATGACCTTGGAAGAAGGATTGAAATTGTATCCGGATAACTCTGAAATGCTTAATGCAAGTACAAATTCGTACATAGGAGCCGGTCGAATTAATGAAGCTATAACTTCTGCCAAGGCTCTGGTTGAAAAAGAACCTGATAATGCTGTTTACCATTACAATTATGGTGTGCTTTTGCTTAATGTAGAAAAATACCAGGATGCAGAAACCCAGCTGCTTAAAGCAATTGAACTGGATCCTAATTATGAGAACGCAATCTATAACATCGCTGTTACTTATGTAAAGTGGGGAACTGCAATTAATAAAGAAGCAGAAGCTCAGGGTGTTCTTAGTGAAGATTATAAACAGAAATACCAGAAGGCTCTTCCGTACCTGGAAAAAGTAGTTGAGCTAGATGCAAAAAATCCGGAGATGTGGGAGCTTATTGGTAAAGTGTATTCCGTACTTGGAATGAATGATGATGCAAATAATGCATTTAAAAAAGCAGATGAATTAAGGTAAACAAAAATTATGAATCAAAGCAAAACCCCGCAGGGACAACAAATAAACATTGAGCTTGGTGAAAAGGAAGCGGAAGGGATTTATTCCAATCTTGCTATTATTACTCACTCTCCGGCTGAGTTTATAATTGATTTTACCCGGATTGTTCCGGGAGTTCCAAAGGCAAAGGTGCACGCGAGAATAATTACAACACCACAGCACGCAAAGATGCTTATGAAAGCATTAAAAGATAACATAGACAAGTTTGAAGCGCGTTTTGGTGAGATAAAAGTAGATATGCCGCAAAACCAGCATTTTGGCTTTGTTCCTCCGAAAGGTCCTGAGAAAGTCAATTAAATTTATCCCATCCCTTTAACCTCCTATGGATGGGAATATGAAAATGCCATCTCATTTATGTGAGGTGGCATTTTTAATTTCTCACATCTCCAGCTTTATCTGGTTTTGTTATTTCTTTTATTTATGCGGTCGGTGTTGAGGCGCTTGATATTTCTAATAAGTAAAAAGTTAATTTTGTTTATCAATCTTAACTTAACCATTGGAGGTATCAAATGTATTACACAGGCATCGATCTTCA
>JAPHUI010000027.1 GCA_026193755.1 Ignavibacteriaceae bacterium
AACTTTAAAGTCAGCTGAACAGAGGCAAAAACCAGAAGACATTCATCAAGCGATGTGTAAAATTGATTTTATGGGTACGATAATTTTCACTAATCAGACTTTTAATTCAAAACTCGAATTTCAAGACGATGAATTATATGGTAAAAACTTTTTTGAATTGCTCCTGACTGAAAAACCGGAAGAGTTAATAAATGAAATATCAACTTTAAAGATTGGAGAAAGAAAGTCTTTCCCTGTTAAAATCAGAAATAAAAATAACACCGGGATTGATTTTAGTCTTATCTTTGAAACGGCTGAGGTCGCTAATGATGAGCCTCAATCTTTCACCTGTTTTCTTAGTAAAACTTATGATATTGAAAACAAAGGGACTGATCGGATTTACAAATCTTTTTTCCAGGCTTCCACAGACGGAATAGCAATTGAGTTAGATGAAAAAATAATAATAGCAAATAACGCCTTTGCAAAAATATTCGGATATGAAGATGCTGAGGAACTTGAAAACATAAACATTCTTGAATTAGTAAATGAAGATGACGTGGCTGCTGTCTCAAAGCATTTTGAAATGAAAAAAGCATCCGGACAAGCTCACGAAAAGATTCACTTTCTTGCTAAGAAAAAAAATGGTTCTGCATTCTACGCAGAATTTTATATAATTGAACTTGCGGAGAATCATAATCAAAATCTAGTTATAATTGCAAAGGATATTACCGAAGAAAAAAGAGCACTGGAAGCTGCTAAGGATTCAGAGCAGAAGTATAAAAATATAGCTGAAAACATTGATGATGTTTTATATACATTTGAAAGATTCGGTAATAGGCTGTTGCCTTCATTTTATTCATCAGCTATTGAAAAAGTAACAGGTTATAATCGAACAGAATTTCTTGGCGAACCCAGATTGTTTCTGAAAATCATTCATCCTGACGATTTTCACGATATGAAAAAGCGGCTTGCTTTTCTATGGAGAAGTGAAATTCAAGCTAGCAATGAGTTTGAGTTTAGAATAATAAATAAGAGCGGAAACATTGTCTGGATAAGAAACAAAATAAATGTAGTCAGGGATTCAGAAGGTAAGATTCAGAAAGTATACGGCTTGGTTAGTGATATAACTTTTTATAAACGCGCAGAGGAGGAACTAAGACAATCAGCCTCAAATCTGAAAAAACTTAATGATGCAAAAGACAGGTTTCTTTCTATAATATCGCACGATCTTCGTGCACCTTTTAGTTCTATTCTGGGATTCACCGATCTTCTTTTAGAGGATGATACTTTAACAGATATCGAGAAACAGCAGTATATAACTTACATTCAGGATTCCTCTAAATCTATGTTAGCACTTGTTAACTCAATGTTAGACTGGACAAGATTGCAAACAGGCCGAATTAAGTTTGAACCCGAAAAAATTAATGCACGGGAGTTAATCGAAAGTTCAATAAATACAGTTACCGGTACAGCTTTACAAAAAGGTGTTGAAATTGAGAATCTGGTAGATCCATTCTATCATATATTTGCTGATAAAAATCTAGTTCTCCAGGCGTTTAACAATCTTCTTTCTAATGCTGTTAAATTTACCAAGTTAGGAGATAGGATAACTATTACCGTTGATACAACTTCAGTAGCACGATTTATCAATTTTTCAGTAAAAGATACTGGTGTTGGAATTAAACCCGGAAACCTGGATAAATTATTCAGTATAGAAACAAAATTTGCCTCCGAGGGAACTGCGGGTGAAAAAGGTAGCGGATTAGGTCTTTCATTAGTGAAAGAAATTATTGAAAAGCACGGCGGGCACATTGAAGTTAAAAGTGAATATGGAAGAGGAACTGAATTTATTTTTTCGCTTCCGGTTGCTTCAACTAAGATTCTTTTAGTTGACCCGAATAAAAGGGAAAGGTTGTTTTATTCCAAAGTATTGATAAACATTACAACCGATTATGCTGTTAACATTGTCTCTAATGGAAAAGAAGCTTTAGAACGAATTCAAACATCTCCGCCTGCTCTGTTAATAACTGAACATAAGATGCCGTTAATGAGTGGTTACACATTAGTTCAGGAATTAATTAAAAGTGGATTGAAAGAAGAAATTCCGGTGATAGTACTTACAAACGATATTGATCGCACTGCAATTCAGGAATATAAAGAGTTGGGTGTCGAATATATCTTCAGCAAACCAGTTAACCTGATAAGCTTAAAAGGTGCGATTGAAAAATCTTTGAAGAGAAGTTATTAATTATACAGCTCTAAAAAAAATCGGCGAACGAACCAAGTCGGCATTACTTCATCATCCCATATAATTTCTCTCTTATCTAATTACAACCACACAGATTAATTACAACATCCATCTTTACTTTTTCTTTAATACGATTCCGGATGATGGAAGAACTGATATATTATCAGATATTGTTCTAAGTAGAGTTACTCCAGCACTATTTTCATCAATTAACACTTCCCATTCGCCTCCCGGGAGATTAACATCTAAATTTAGTTTCGGATTGGCATTCAGAAGAACAACGAACTCCTCCCCTTTATATTTAAGTTTATATTCAAGTGCAAGAGGATTATTCTTAAAATCAACGAAACTTACATCAGTATATACTGCTCTTCTGAAAGCTTCATAATTTCTTCGTAATGAAATTAATCCCCTATAATAATCAACAAGTTCTCTATTGATTTCAGCATGGTGATAATTGATGTAATTTGTTTCGTTGTCTTTATCGTAACTGTTATGATCAATCATCCCTTTA
>JAPHUI010000234.1 GCA_026193755.1 Ignavibacteriaceae bacterium
AATTTTGATATAAGCTTAATCGTTGCATTCATAATCGGTATTGCGTTTGGTTTCGCACTCGAACGCGGAGGTTTTGGTAATGCAAGAATTCTTGCTGCACAATTTTATTTTTCAAATATGAGAGTGCTTAAAGTGATGTTCACAGCAATTGTAACTGCAATGCTAGGTATCTATTATTTATCTGTTATAGGATTTATGGATTTATCTCTTGTTTATATTAGCGAAACTTATATCGTTCCGCAGGTTGTTGGCGGATTGATTCTCGGCTTCGGATTTATAATTGGCGGTTACTGCCCCGGAACTTCTGTTGTTTCTTTTGCAACAGGAAGATTGGATGGTTTAATGTTTTTACTCGGAGTGATGGCAGGGATTTTTGTTTTTGGTGAAATGTTTCCTCTTATAGAAAATTTTTATTACTCGACTAATATGGGCAGCCTTACGCTTCCTAAATTTTTTGATATGTCTTATGGTCTGGTTGTTTTCTTTGTTGTGATTATGGCACTTGGTGCCTTTGCCGCTGCTGAATGGGCTGAGAAAAAGTTTGCAGATAGAAATCCGGAGAACAGCTTATGAAAAAGTTTTTTAGCGAACTAAGCACTCCAAAAAAACTGGCACTTGTTGCATTCATACTCGGCTTAATTGCTGTATTTGCAGGAAGCCCCTACGTTGGTTCAACTATAACTGTAAATGCTAAAGATCTTGCATTGACAACAGTAAAAAACTCAGATAAAGTGAATGTGCTTGAACTAGCTGATTGGATAATAAAGGAAAAATCCGATTATACTTTAGTTGATTTAAGAGATGAAAAAGAATTCTCCGAATACTTCCTTCCGACTGCTGTTAATATACCTCTCGAAACATTACCTGTATCCGATTTACTGAGAAACCAGAAAATTATTCTTTACGCAGATGATGATTTGAAAGCTGCACAGGGATGGTTTATTCTAAAATCAAAGGATTACAAAGGTGTTTACATACTTGATGGCGGATTAGAAAAATGGAAAGACGAAGTCCTGTTTCCAAGGCTTGCAGCAGATGCAACTCCGGAACAAATTGCGTTATTCGAAAAGAGAAAAGAGATTTGCAAATTTTTTGGTGGTGTTCCTCAAACAGGTGGTACCGAAACTGTTGACAGAAAAATTCAATTACCGACTCCGCAGGTAACAACACAACCCAACGTCACCAAAACTAAGAAAAAGAAAAGGGAAGGGTGCTGAGTGCTAGTGTCATACTGAGCAAGCCTGCCCCGAACTTGATTCGGGGTCGAAGTATGACGTCACACTTCGATAAACTCAGTGTGACAAAATGTTACGTGTCATTCCGGTCGATCGAAGTGAGAACCGGAACCTACTTTAGTGCTTGTGGATTCCGTGTCAAGCACGGAATGACATCGAAATTAAACGTTCTTATTCATCAACATATTCTAAAATAAAAAAGGTAAATAAATGAAAAAACCAATTCTTGTTCTCTTATTACTGTTTGGGTTTTTAATACAAACATCATATGCAACCGACGGATATTTCCGCAACGGTTACGGAATTAAATACTCTGCACTTGCCGGCTCTGGTATTGCAGTATCTTTAAGCTCATTGGGTGCTATTAACAATCCTGCATCAATAATAAATTTAAATAATCAACTGGAATTCAATCTCTCCTTGTTTAGTCCAATGAGAGATTATACTATCACAGGCAACCCGAGTGGGTTAGAGGGAACATTCGGACTGACTCCGGGAAAAATTGAAAGCGATAAAACTTCATTCTTCTTTCCAACTCTGGGTGGAAATATGAAAGTTGCTGATAATATGGCAGTTGCACTTTCTATTTACGGAAACGGCGGAATGAATACAGACTATCCCACATCAACTTTTTACGATCAAACTTCTCCGGGAACAGGTGTAAACCTGGAACAAATGTTTGTAAGCGGGACTTATGCAATTGAGTTCGTAAAAAATCATTCACTCGGTATATCAGCTGTATTTGGATGGCAGAGATTTGCTGCAAAAGGATTGATTGCGTTTAGTATGTTTTCTTCGGATCCGGCAGACCTAACAGGAAATTCTTTTTCAACTTCAACAGGATTTGGATTTAAAATAGGTTACCAGGGAAAGTTAACCGATTGGCTTAAGGTTGGAGCAGCTTATCAATCAAAAATGATGATGAGCGAGTTTAAGAGGTATGCAGGTTTGTTTGCTCAGCAGGGTGATTTTGATATTCCTTCAAGCTGGACTGCCGGTGTTGCTGTTATGCCGCATAAAGACTGGACACTTTTACTGGATGTAAAACAAATTCTTTACAGCGAAATAAAAGCAATCAACAATCCAATGATTCCAAATCTTCAGACCAGTCTATTGGGTTATGATGATGGTGCAGGTTTTGGCTGGAAAGATGTTCTCGCTGTTAAATTCGGTGCTATGTTTACCGGTGTTGAAAGTTGGGATTTTATGGCTGGTTATTCATACAACCAAAATCCAATTCCTGAATCTGAAGTTATGTTCAACATTTTAGCTCCGGCTGTTGTACAGAATCACGTTACAGCAGGATTTACAAAGCACATTGGTACGCAGAACGAAGTTAGTTTAGCATTTATGTATGCACTTGATAACAGTGTAACAGGTGAAAATCCTTTGGAATATCCAGGACAACAGACAATTAAAATTGCTATGAGACAGTGGCAGGTTGAAATTGGTTACGCTTTCAGCTTCGTTCAATGATATGTCATCCTGAACCTTGTTTCAGGATCTTAAAATATGAATTATAAACAGGGCATCACCACGATGCCCTTTTGTTTTTAAATAAACTTTTCTTGATTCTCTCCCCGAACAGGCATAAGTTTATTGTGTAATTATGGGAGGACTTGCCTAAAATAGTTTTTCGTTTATGGATCCAACTTAAGTCGAGACCTCGTTAACGACAGTGAAATGACGAATAAGCAAACAAAGTAAAAATGGAAAAAACTAAAAATAGTATTACACTTTACGATTCTAAGGCTATCCAGAAAAAAATATATACTATTCGTAATGTTCAGGTTATGCTCGATAGCGATTTAGCTAAATTTTATGGTGTTGAAACTAAACAATTAAACAGGGCTGTTAAACGTAATATTGTCCGTTTTCCTGAAGAATTTATGTTCCAATTGGATGATAATGAGTGGGAATCTCTAAGGTACCAAATTGGCACCTCAAACAAGGATTCATTGAGGTACCAAAATGGCACCTCAATCAAAAAAGGAGGGAGAAGGTACCTTCCTTATGTCTTCACAGAACAGGGTGTTGCAATGCTCTCCGGTGTTTTGAAAAGTGATACCGCTGTTAAAATGAGCGTACAAATTATTAGTGCCTTTGTTGCAATGAGGAAGTTTATAATTAATAACGCACAGATTTTCCAGAGAATTGATATCGTAGAAAGAAAGCAGCTAAAACACGAAATGGAAACTGACGAAAAATTTGAAAAGGTTTTTAATGCACTGCAAAGTAAAGAACTTGAGCCGAAACAGGGAATATTCTTTGACGGACAAATTTTCGATGCTTATAAATTCGTATCCGACCTTATACGCAAAGCGGAAAAATCTATCCTTTTAATTGATAACTTTATTGACGATACGGTACTTAGTTTGTTTACGAAGAGAAAGAAGAACGTATCGGTTACAATATATACAGCTAATTTATCTAAAACATTGATGACAGATTTGAAGAAGTTCAACGCCCAATATCATCCGGTTGAAGTAAAAGAATTTAAGAACTCTCACGACAGATTTATGATAATTGACGAGGAAGACGTTTATCATTTCGGTGCCTCTTTAAAAGATCTTGGCAAGAAGTGGTTTGCTTTTTCAAAATTTGAGAAGAAAGCCCTGCAAATTTTAGATAAGCTCAATGAGAAAAAAATATGATTCCTTATCCTGAATTTATTTCAGGATCTTAAACTATGAATTATAAACAGGGCATCTCCAAGATGCCCTGTTTGTTTTAACTTTCCTTTCCTTGATTCTCTCCCCGAACAGGCATAAATTTCTTGTGCAAATATGTGATTGATATTCGAAATCAACCTATTTATATAATGAATCTATTAAATTGGAATGAATCAGCTATTAATTTTCTATATATTCTTATGTATCTCGAAATAATCCTAAAAGCTAATAGTAGTATTGTAATAATCTTAAAGAATTATTAAAGGTCTAAAATGAAAAAGGAAATCCGACCTCAATTTCTAAAATTTTTCGTTCCTATTGTCGAATCATTAAAAGATTTAGGCGGTTCTGGTACAGCTTCTGAAGTTATTGATTTAGCAATAGATAAACTTGGTATAAGTGAAAAAGAACAACAAGAGACAATTAAAAACGGTGAATCGCGGGTACGTAATCAAGCTCAATGGGCCAGACTTTATTTAGCAAAAGGAGGTTATATATCAGCAACGGGAAGAGGAATATGGACACTTACGAAGAAGAGTCTTGAAGAGCCACTCACTGAAGACAAGGCAATGGCCATAATTAGAGAGCAAAGAAAAATATATCGTCTTTCTAAACAAACTTCCAAAAAAGTTAAATTGCCAAAAGAAGACGTGGAAGATCAGCCGAATCTTTTTCATGAAGAAGGATTATTATCAGTATTGTTGGGTCTTCCACCAGATGGTTTTGAAAGAATTTGTCAAAGATTATTAAGGGAAGCCGGATTTCAGGAAGTGAAGGTAACAGGTAAAAGTAGTGATGGTGGTATAGACGGTTACGGTATTTTAGAAGTAAATCCATTTGTTAGTTTTAATGTACTTTTTCAGAGCAAACGATACAAAGGTGCTGTATCTGCTTCTCAAGTAAGAGACTTTAGAGGAGCAATGCAAGGACGAGCTGATAAAGGAATAATTATAACGACGGGTTCTTTTACAAGTGACGCTAAAAAAGAAGCGAGGAGAGATGGTGCTCCACCGATTGAACTTGTTGATGGTGAGAAACTTGTGGAAATGTTCGAAAGACTGAATCTTGGTGTCACCCCAAAAACTGTTTATCAAGTCAATGATGAATTTTTTGAAGAATTTATGTGATAATTAGTATTTACTTCTAATAAAACTCGGATCCGGATGAAAGCAATCATCTACACAAAATACGGCCCACCAGAAGTTCTTCAACTCAAAGAAGTTGAAAAACCAACACCCAAAGAGAATGAAGTGTTGGTAAAAGTTTTTGCTGCATCAGCAAACCCGGCAGACTGGCATATGATAAGAGGAGAACCCAAATTTGCCCGCCTGACTTTCGGATTAACCAAACCAAAAAACATTATTCCCGGGATAGACATTGCTGGAAAGGTAGAAGCTATTGGCAAAAATGTAAAAGGGTTTCAACCGGGAGATGAAGTGTTCGGAGATAGTGGTTGGGGCGGTGCTTTTGCAGAATACGTATGCGTTTCGGAAAATAGAGTAGTAATCAAACCTTCAAATATTTCGTTTGAAGAAGGTGCAAGCATATCCGTTGCAGCAATAAGTGCACTACAAGGACTTCGCGACAAAGGAAAGATCAAACCTGGTCAAGAAGTATTAATCAATGGTGC
>JAPHUI010000410.1 GCA_026193755.1 Ignavibacteriaceae bacterium
CGGAGAACAGCGAGTTGGTTTACGCGTATGTGTCTCCCAGATTTTATTCCCGGAAGAACTGTATCGAAAAGCTGAACCAATTTCTGTGGTAAATAAAATATCATCGCTGCTAGAAATCATTTGAGTTAAAACTCTACCGGGTATTTCAATATCATTTAGCTCTTTACCTTCCTTGTAATCATATATTATCAACTCAGTCAGATTTTCGTTTTCTTCAGCAACCGGAAAAATAACTTTGCTTCGGTATGGAATAGGAGTAGAATAAACACTTCCACTGCTATATTTAAGCTTACCAACCTGCTTTCCGTCATCAAATCTATAACAAAAAATCCTACCGGATAGATCATTTACAAATACGAGATCGTCGTAAATTGAAACGGATGAATTTGGGAAACTTCCATACATATCCGATTCCCATTTCAGTTCCAAAGAATCCGAAACATTTTCAGGTAAATAAAAATCTCTAGAAGGTATTTTACCAAACATCTGATAAGGATCTTCATCAAACTTAGTTGTATATTTAATGACTGACCTTGCGCAGCCAGCAATCAAAAATAAAAATGTTATAAAAAATATTCTATAAATCAAAAGTCCCATCCAAAAAAGAATTGATAAAACAATCCGTCTTGAAATCTTGAAAAATCTTTTTCTATTCTTTTTCCTATATCATAGCGAAGAGTTAATACACCAAATAAATTAAATCGGAAACCAAAGCCAGTTGAACCAAGCGTAGTTATGTATTCATCATTCCATGCACCGCCCATATCATAAAATATTGCACCCCTGATTCCGAAAAATCCAAGTCTGAAAAAAGGAAACTTGACTGCCAGTTGATCAATTAAAGGAAAACGAAATTCAAGCGATGTCAGCCAGATTTTTTCTCCTCTTATTCCAAACCTTGGCCAGCCCCTTAAATCCCAGCTACCACCTACAAAATACAGACGTGCCTCTTTACCTTCATTATAAAATAATGCTGCCCTGAATGCAAGAAGAGTTGTCAGTGCAAATCTTTGATAATACCTGTAATCACCTATAACTGAAAAATAATTTACGTTACTATATTTTATATCGCTGGTATACCCTAAATATACCAATGCACGCGTACCGGCAACCGGTCCGGTAGGTCCCCAAATAGAATTATCCATTACCCAGCCAAGAGTATTAGTAAACAGGAGAGCTTCTCTTTCAACGACATTTGGTATCACTTCTTTATTAGAATTTCTGATGGTTGCGGTTGCTTCCAGACGTTGAAATTTTGAAATCGGATAACTTAAAAGAAAAGTGCCGCCAAAGCTTCTTTCATAGTAGTATTCATCTACATCACCATAATCATAAACAGGTCCACTCAGATGAAATATTCCGTAACCATAATTCACTCTGCCGGCAAAATTCATTTTTTGTAAAATAACATTAAAGCTGCTAAGTATTTCGCTTTGAGCGGTTGCGTTATTATAAAGTAAAATAGTGTACCTGTCATCACCCAGCAAATCGCTCAGTGAGAGAACAGCGCCGCCTCGTGTTCCAAAAATAGGATCGGTAGCCACGACACCCTGTGCAAAATCCAGAGAATATTCCTTCTCGTATTCAGCTTCTTTTCTTTCTGATGGAAGATTCGTAATACTTGCTTTCCATATATCCAAAGGCTCATCGATTTTCATTGCAATTGAATATATAGAATCTTTAAGTGCGTTTTGCCGATCAAATATGTACAAATTAAATGAAAAATTTTCGAATCCTGAAAATGTTATATGGTTCGAATCAATATAAACGGGATTGAACACGCTGGAAATAAATTCAGATATTTTATTTACACTATTACTAAAACCTCCATTGGTTACAGGCATTTCATAAAGATTATCAACACCATTTAAATCAGATGTAAATAAAAGCGTGCTTTTATCAGGTGAAAGTATTGGAGAATGATTATTTGCATTCAGATAACTTATATAATCAATTTCATAATTGTTAAGGTTGATCGAATATAAATTATATTTTTTTTCAAACTTTCCGCCGGTTCTATCTGAACTAAAGATTACTTGCTGATCGGTAAGACCAAAACAGGGATCTTTATCGTTATAATAATCGTTGGTAATTCTATAAATTTTATCATCGACTAAATCATAAATATAAATATCATTAAATCCCTTACGATCAACAGCACTAAATACGATTCGTTTTCCATCAGATGAAAACTTTGGAGAAGAAATGAAAACGAGGTCATGGTTTTCATAAGTTTTAACTACTCTTGCTTCATGAACACTATAAAAGTGAATTGCATCATTTCCTCCTTTTTTAGTATTGAAAACCAGCAAACCATCTTTTGAAATATCAATAGAAGACTGAAAAAGATGAAAAGATTCAAATTCTTCGGTCTGCTCACCACGAAGTACTAATTCTGGAGAATTAATAGGAGTATATTCAGGAGAAATTTCTACACGATATAAAGAGGAATAACCGTCTCTGTTTGCCAGAAAATATAAGAAAAGCCTGTTCTGAAATTTTAAATATACAGGGCTAAAATTAAAACCGTCTTTCGTCACTTTGTAAGAACCAAATTGAGTCGGATAACTTGACTTCATCAAAGGATAATATTTTTTTCTTAACCAATAATTCCATTCAGCATCAATCTGTTCAAATGATTGTTTGAATGTTGTTTCAAGCACTTGATTGAAATATGAATACATCCAAAAATTATCTAAAAGCAAAGCTATTTTTTCTTTCCCATATTTTTCTGCAGCAAATTCTAAAAAACTCTGTCCTTCCTTATACATCAGGAAGGAACCGAAAATACTGTATATATCAGCAAGCCCAACAAAATAATTGTTTAGTACTGCATCTCTCATTACCATTTCAGCCTGAGCATCCCAATCTGTCGAATAATATTCGGCAAGTCCTTCAACAAACCATAGGGGAGGCATTTTGTTGGTAGGTATTCTGTGATCTTTCAATATCCTGTAAACCTTATTTGTCATAAACACATGCACTAACTCGTGTCGTATTACATGTTTGAAATCTGCTAATGAACCATCGCTGGGAAGTACAACTCTTCCTTTCAGAAATTCAAAAAACCCTCCCACACCTTCAGGTATTAAACCGGGAGTCGTATTCGTCTGTTGAAAATCTATAGTCGTGTTGTAAAAAATAAGTGGAACCCTACGCGTAACGAGATGATCCATTTTAACTTTCAGTTCATTATACATTTCTTCTGCGTAATTTGCACCTATTTCAGCTACATGCCCCATCTCGCCGTAGTAGTAAATATCGAAGTGTTCAGTTCTAAAAATTTTCCAGTCAAATTTTTCGTACTGAACTTTATTTCTGCCGAAGTAGTAGAACTGTGCTAATGTTTGGTTATTAAACAGGAATGTAAATGATAATAGGAGAATAGAAATTTTTATTATTCTGAAAGAGATTCGTTGCATAAAACAGGACAAAATTTATTTCAGATTTTATTGACATCCGGAGTACAAAACTTAAATGAGTCGCTTTTTCATTTGATGAATAAAATCAATCTCCGAAGGATCAAATCCACGTAAAACCGATACATAAAAAGATATCCAATCACATAAAAAAATCAAATCCATAATTCGTACCTTTCTGTCACTTTCATTGCTCTCAAGGGTCAATACTTCCACTTTTTGTTTTATAAGCAATTCCTTCAAGATTGAGAAGCGTTTCATATTTTGAGGATGATATTCCTTATCAAGCAAGTAGACTACTTTCGCTTGAAATAGCTTTTCCTGATAAGATTCCCAGCCAATTATTTCGTTATGAT
The DNA here is from genome assembly GCA_026193755.1 of Ignavibacteriaceae bacterium. GTDB lineage: Bacteria > Bacteroidota > Ignavibacteria > Ignavibacteriales > Ignavibacteriaceae > IGN2. The sequence goes on from JAPHUI010000410.1 coordinate 3,776, forward strand.
TCATTTCCGGAAGGATATGATGATAAGCGTGAAGCTTTGAATTTTCATTAATTTGTGATTTGAATCTGTATCCTGC
>JAPHUI010000169.1 GCA_026193755.1 Ignavibacteriaceae bacterium
CAGAACCATTTAAAAAGCGAAATCGGTATTTTCGTGGCTCAACATCAAGCTTTGGCCATGGTTTACCATTAACTAAAATAAAATCACCAAAGAACTCAGCTAGAGCAGTTGGACCTCCAGTAGGAAATACGGTGTTAAATAGTGGATTTTCAACTGGTGCTTCTGGATCATCATAATCAATAAACTCTTCATAAGGATTCCAAATAGTATTTGGTGCATCAGTAGGATTTGCGGGCCAGAATAATTGCCCGTCTGCGGTAAAGTCTCTATCCTGAATAACTATTTCAATTTCATAATCTCCACCAGGTAAAACATTTGTGTTGATAAGGTTATTCTCGTTATCGTCCCTTAGCAGATAAAATCCGGCTAATCCCATATAAACGTTCAACCTGGTTATGCCTAGTGCATGGTCATGATACCAAAGTGTTGCTGCTTCCTGATCGTTATCATATTTGTATCTCTTCTTTTCCCAGTATTTACCCATAGTTTTAAAACCTTGAGTAAACCAAGCTTCAGGCAATCCGTCACTACCAGATTCGGTATGACCGCCGTGCAGGTGAGTAACGGCAGGAACATTTCCCGCTGCGTACCAATCTCTGATCCAGTTTATTTTATCGGCTAGTTCTATTTTGTCCGCAGGAATTGGATCGTGTGCCATATGTAAACTAGCATCAACTGGTAAGAAATGACCAGGGAGATTATTTTCCCACTTTATCTTAACCTTTTTATCTCTTTGTGCAACTATAGTTGCCCCGGGATAAGTTGCCGGGAGTCCATCAAATTGATATGCCCAAACTGTAGTACCTGTATAACCAGTAATACCTTGCAGTCCAAGATCCTGTGTAATCTGAACCATTTGAGCATTGTAATTCTTGCTACTGGTTGCATCAACCCTTAGACCAAGGTCTTTTATCACTGGCAATGGATTAACGAATTTTGTTTGGGAGTTTGGATTGAGTAGTTGTGAGTAACTGGTCTGCTGAAATGAAATCAGCAATGATATAAAAATAATTCCAAATGGAATTTTACGTAAAAATAAATTTGAAAACATAGTACCGTCCTCAGTTTAATTAATTAGTAGTTTATTTATGCATCATATATTCTACTAACTAAGAAAGGTAATTAACGAATTACCTGATTATTTTTTTCAACCGTTATTGAATTAGGGCGGTATGCTGCTACGCAGAAATATTTTCTTTGAGTGAGAAAGAAGAGTAAAGTAAAGACTCTTCGTATTAATTTTAGATTTTAAATTTAAAGTAGAAAACAATCGATAATTTCCCGCTATATTTTTTATGCCCTCAATAATAGGAAAGCCAAAGTGAATATGGCACAATAATTTTCATTTGTCAAGCATTTGTTGTCGACAACAATTGTGTCATTTACAAACTAGGACTGGGAAACTCTTATTTGGTTTGAGAAATTATTAAAAATAAAGGTTTGGCTGGAAAACATAACGATAGTGAAATCAGATTTTTTAATACCTGCTCCATCGAGTTTTAAAATTTAGTATGTTTTGTTCAAAATCCCTTCGGATGTTTACTATGAAAATCAGTAGCATCCTGATATTTTTTTGCGAAGGCAATTAATCTTCCTTCCTCAAACAATCTTCCAATAAAAGTAATACTTGTTGGGGTTCCATCTTTTGAGAAACCATTTGGCAGGACTACACACGGATGTCCGGTTAAATTTGTAAGCAACAGATTATCTCCTTCCCACGATGGTGCAACATAGAGACTAACTTCATTCATCAATTTTTCCATTTGCTGAATGAGTAGAAATCTTATCCTGTTGGCATTAATGTATTCAACTGCAGGTATAAATCTTGACGCACGGAAGATGTTTGGCCAGGCATCTTTATCTTGCCTTACAAGAAGATCGTCTCCATTACTTCGTGTTAGCTCATCAAATGCTGCACCGGCTTCTGCTGAAAGAACTATTGCAATATCATTCAATGGAAACACAGGCAATTCAATTGGAATTAATTCGGCACCAAGCCCTTTTAGTTTTGCCAGTGTAACGGAATCTTGTGAGTGAAAATCATACTGTTTGTCAAAGTCACTTTTTAAATATCCAATCTTCAGTTTAGTGAAATCGATTTCCGGTTCATAATTAAATGGGACATCATATAAAGTTTGATCTAATCCGTCTTGTCCATTAATAATGTTAAAAACAATTGCGAGATCTTCTGCGCTTCTGCAGATTGTTCCGATTTTATCCATACTCCAGCTAAGTGCCATTGCACCCGTTCTGCTTACTCTTCCGTAAGTAGGTCGTAATCCGGTTGTACCGCAGACAGTGGATGGAGAAACAATAGAACCCCACGTTTCTGTACCGATTGCAAAAGGAAGCAGTCCTGCTGAAACTGAAGAAGCTGAACCGGCAGAAGAACCACTTGAACCTTGGGTTGTATCCCACGGATTGCGAGTCATTCCTCCAAACCATACATCCCCCATAGCAAGTGCACCCATCGTCAACTTTGCACAAAGCACAGCACCAGCATTCTCAAGTTTTTTAATAACAGTTGCATCTCCATCAATCATCTGGTCTTTAAATGGCATTGCACCCCAGGTTGTTTTGTAATCTTTTGTCGCGAGAAGATCTTTAACTCCGAATGGAATTCCGTGCAGCAGCCCTCTGTATTTTCCTTCAGCAATTTCTTCATCCATTAGCTTTGCCTGTTTCAGGGCTCTATCTTCTGTTAATGTAATCACACAATGAAGTGTTGGATCATATTTTTTTAGTCTTTCAAGAAAAAATTTTGTCAACTCCATCGAGGTTATTTGTCTTGTCCTGAGTAACTCTGCTAATTCACCAATTGTATAAAATGCTAAATCATTAATATCTGCCGGTAATTTTACAGAGGAGTAATCACTAAATTTTACCGGTATCTGCTCCTTGGGGAACTCAAATCCAACTGCAATGGGATTAAATAGAATTGCCGGGGGGGTACTATTATTTAAATCGATCTTCTGGATATTTTTATAATTCACAAATTGAGAATCAAGACTACTCAACATTGAATCCCTTTCCGCATCAGTAAACTCAAGCCCAATAATCTTTTCAGCATTTTCAATATTTTCTTTAGTGATGGATTGTGGAAAGAGTTTTATAACGGAAAAAGTACAGAACAATGTGATGAGAAAATGCTTTAGTGCGGTATGCATAATAACCTCCCGGGTAAAATCCAGTTAATTTTTAAAATTCTATTTTGTCTCCGATTTTAATTTCACCAGTTGATTCACAAACAAGGTTCATCCCAAACATAACTTTATTTTCTATCTTTCTGTATTTTGAAAG
>JAPHUI010000327.1 GCA_026193755.1 Ignavibacteriaceae bacterium
CAATGGAATAATATTTTGAGGAGAAGTCCGAAGAGTCATATTCCCGGATTCAAGTTTTGATAAATCCAGTAGTTGATTTACCAATCCGTGAAGCCTGTTTGCATTTCTTTTTATTACATTAATATCATCTTTAAATACCTGGTCTTTTGCTTTATCCAAAATCTTTTTTGATAAACCTAAAATTAGCATGAGTGGAGTTCTGAATTCGTGAGAAATGTTGGCAAAGAATCTGCTCTTCAATTCATCCACTTCTTGCAGCTTTTCTGCTTCAAACTTGCTCATTTCGTAATCGTGCTTAATTCTTATTCTTTTTAACTGAAGTTTCCACATAAAGTAAACGATGCTACTAATTATTAGTGTATAAAGGGCGTAGGCCCAGGTAGTTGCCCACCAAGGTGGTAGAATGACAATTCTGATTGATGCGTCCTTTTTGCTCCATATTCCATCTCGATTTGCCGCCTCTACTCTGAAAATATATTCTCCGGGATCTAGGTTTGTATAAACCGCATTTCTTTGCGTTCCTGCTTCAACCCAATCCTCATCGAAGTTTTCTAGCATGTACTTATATTTATTTTTTACCGGATCGCTAAAATGAAGTCCTACATAATTGAAGTGAAGGTCGTTATAATTATGGGGCAACCTAACTTCTTTCATCTCTGAAATGAAACCATCAATTTTTAATTTTTCCTTGGGACGGTTAAAGAGAGATAAATTTGTAATAACAACCATAGGTGGAGTGGGATCATCTTTTATATTCTCAGAATTAAACCAGGTAAATCCATTCTCCCCACCAAAAAACATATCGCCGCTTTTACTCAAGAAAGCGCTCCTGAAGAATAATCTGTTGCTGCTAAGTCCATCTTCTTCATAGAAATTTCTGAATCTTTTGGAGACGGGATTAAATCTGGAAAGACCATTATAAGTTCCAATCCATAGATTTCCAGAAACGTCTTCCAAAATCGACATCACCTGATTGTGTGCAAGACCATTTCTTTCCGTATAGTGATTTAGAGGAATACCTTTAGTCCGATCGAATAGATAAAGTCCTGTAGCATATTCACCCAGCCAAAAATTTCCTTTATGATCTTCACAAATGGTACTTATCATGTTAAATTGCATATATTCATGCTCATTACCATATGAATGGAAATTATCTTTATTGTAATCGTAACGACTCAAACCCTCGTTTCCATTCGCAGTACCAAACCATAATACACCAAGCTTATCTTTGAAACAATACCAGGCGTCATTTGAACTAATACTTGTTGAGTCATTTGGATTGTTATAGTAATGCGTGCATTGTTCTGTTTTACGATTGAACTTATTAATTCCTCCCCTCCAAGTACAAACCCAAATGATATCTTTTCCATCTGCCAGTGTAAAATATATTGAATCATTACTTAGGCTATACTCATTGTTTTCGTTATGACGGAAAAGTTTAAATTGATTATTTTTTGATTCATATTTATACAGACCACTGCCATTCGTACCAATCCATAAAATGCCACTATCATAAGGGTCCTCATAAATGCTCATTATTTCATTATTATTAAGACTATTTTTCCTATCGAATTCACGTTTAAAATTTACAAAGAGCTTTTTTTCACGATCAAATTTGCTCAAGCCACCTCCGTATGTTCCCACCCAGATATTACCAGTCCTGTCTTCGCACATACTTGTTACTAAACTATTACCAATACTCTTTTTTTCATCAAGATTAAACTTGTAAGAGTTAAATTTTATTTTATATTTATCCCATTTATTTAGTCCAAAGTCGGCTGATCCTACCCAGAGAATACCGGAGCGGTCTTTATATATTGATAAAATCCCCCAGGGAGAACTTGGAGAAATGCTGCTCACATCATTAGGATCATTCTTAAAAAGTTTAAAAATTTCTTTTTCAGGATCAAAACAAGCTAAATTTCCTGCTGCTGTTCCCACCCAGAGCAAACCATCAATTTCTTCAATTGCTGTATGAAAATCATTCTTTGTGTTATAACCTAATGTAGGCTGTGGCTGGAAAAGCTTTGCATCGTCTGATTTACTATCATATTTGATAAAACCAAATTTTGAAGCAACCCATACTATTCCATCATTTGACCGATAAAGGCTATTAATTTCATTTATTTCAATTTTGTTTTCTTTGTTAAAAAAGAGTTGCAGTTTTATAAATTTTTTATTTGATGGATCATAATTCCATAATCCTCCAAACGCTGAACCTATGATAAGATTATGTGTGGATGGTTCTTCAATTATCGCAGAGATTATTTGCTTATCACTATTATTTTTTATTGTATCGGGGATAAAGAAACTTTCAAAGCCATCGGTTTCCTGATCCCATAAATTTAATCCATTACTTGTTCCAAACCATAACCTTCCCTTGCTATCTTCACAAAAACTTAAAACGTGACTTGAACTTATACTAATAGAATCCTTTGAATTATGTAAGTAATGTTTGAATGTCTCAGTACTTCTATCAAAACGATTTAGTACACCACCATAAGTTGAACCTGTTCCCACCCATAAAATTCCAGTTCGATCCTCAAATATTCTATAAACTGAACTATATGTCATACTTTCAGGATTATCTATAATGTGCTCATAAACATTCATTTCATAACCATCATATTTTACCAAACCATTCGATGTGCCAAACCATAAAAATCCAAGGTGGTCTTGAAGAATACACCAAACATTATTTTCGGGCAAACCATCTTGGACAGTTATATTCTCAAATTTCGGTTCAACAAATTGTGCAGAAAGAGGAGTTGATAGGAGAGTACACAAAAGTAGAATTTTAATATTTCCCGATAAGAAGAAGTTTTTTTTCATAGCTCCTATTTATGGAAATGAAAGTGAACTTACTTCGGCAATAAATATGGAAAAATTATTCTACAATAGCAAAGATTGTTTGATGATTGGCAAGTAATTGACTATAAATAACTAAAAAAAGAGAGCCAGCCGCTCACTCACTAATTTCTCTATTCAATAAGTTCTCAGGTAGGTAATTACAATTTTGTCAAAAGGAGTTTTAATACACTTTTTATCTCTTTAAGATCTTCTTTTAATAACGTTCCTTTATCTTCTTGACCATTAGATGTTTCTTGTTCAGGCTCCGATTTCTTTTCTTTTATTTCAACGATCGGCTTTTTGTTCTGTTCATAGTCTTCAAGTATCTTTTTAGCACCTTCAATCGTATATTTTTTTTCTCTCAATAATTCTTTGATATACAGGATAAGCCGAATATCCTTGTTTGTATAGATTCTATTACCAGCTCTATTCTTCTGCGGATTAAGCTGTTCAAATTCTGTTTCCCAGTATCTGAGGACGTACTGTTCAATGTCTGTTATTTTACTAACCTCACTAATTGAATAGTACAATTTTTTTATTGATAGGTCTCGCATACTTTTTATCGATTATTGTATAATAAAATTAAGCAATCGTTTTTTTATTATCAATATTAGAGGAATATTATAAGTATTAGCTTTAATTATATTAGATAACTTCTTATAAATAGAATTGAAAGCTTGTTTATCCGAATAATTTGATTTTTTGTTAAAATTCTACTTTTTACTTCGCCAGATTACAATTTCGATGTATTTATTTTTTCTAACAGGTAGACTGCTGCAATATAACTATTTTCTCGAAAACCACTGATATAACCATCGCAACTTGAAGCAGTTAATAATGAATGTCTAAAGCTTTCTCGCCTGGCTATATTAGAAATATGAACTTCTATTTTTGGAAGTACGCAAATTTCCAGTGCATCTTTAATAGCAACGGAAGTGTGTGAGTATCCACCGGGATTAAGTACTAACCCGTCAAATGATCCATTGGCAGATTGAATTTTATCAACTAGCTCACCTTCATGGTTGCTTTGAAAAAACTCAAATTGGTGATTGGGAAATTCTTTCACTATAATTTCTTCCAGATTTTTTAGTGATAATGCTCCATAATGTTCATCGGGTCTTTTATCCAGAAGATTTAGGTTTGGTCCATTTAAAACTATAATTTTCATACTGTTCCTGACATTTCTTCAATTATTTCTCTAACACGAGGTGAAAGGTAAATTTCATCGATGCCAAGTTCCTTTAAAGCCGATGAGAGTATCATAACTTTCCTTTGCAAATTTGTCATTTTATTAATGACAATTACCTTTTTATCATAAATGATACAATATCCTCCTTTGAAATCTCCTTTCTCAAATCTGACACTTGCACCGAGCTGATCTGCGACGGATTTTAATTCCTGAAAGATTTCTTCAAATTCCTTTTCTTTAATTTTCATTTTTAATTTTTAATGTGAACGGTTTGAATATTAACAAATAAGGTATAGAAAGATAACTTAATATCTGTATAATAGGAAAGCTGTTAAATCTATATTGTCTATCAGTTATCAACTCTAATACTTTTTCGGAACCGAATTGTTTATCGATAAATAAAACAACCAGTTTATAATCATTTATTAAAAGTATAGCTTCAAATGGTAATGTAATGTAAATTATAGCCGCAATTATAAATAGCCAACCATTTTCTTTTAACTTAAAGTCCGAAGTAAAAAGAAATACTGTAAATGAAATAATCATTAATAAATAAGTAAACGAAGTTAAACTGATAAGAGGTGATATTACTTCAACAACTGCTGGAAGATTTGTGCTGTCAAGAAAACCTTTGAGTACTGGTTCAGTTTGTTCAAACATTTTATATGTAGCTAACAATCTTGCCACATATGCTCCAAACCAAATACTACCTGATACTAATGCAAGGTATCCAAACACAGATGAGAATTTATTATTCTTTTTCATTTAAATGGTTAATTGTTAATTTAAAATTAAACAAAAATTATGATTTTTGCTTCAATAGACATAGGAACTAACACAGTTTTACTTCTTATTGCGAAGGTAAATATGAAGTCCAGGAAAATTACAACTTTGCTAAATGAATACCGAATGCCCAGAATCGGCAAAGCTATTAAAGATACGGGAATAATTAGCAAGGAGAAGATAAAACTGCTTTATAGTGTGCTTTCAGAATATGATAAAATAATAAAGAAATACCAATGTGAAAAAGTTATAGTCACAGGTACGAATGCTTTAAGAATAGCTAAAAATACTAAAGAAATCTCGGAGCAAATTTATAATTCATTTAATTTTAAACTTGAGGTAATTCCAAGTGATATGGAAGCTGAGTATGCATTTTTGGGTGCAACTTCAGGTATGGACAATCTTTCATCTTCATTGGTTATTGATATCGGGGGCGGAAGTACAGAACTAATTTTTGGAGATAAATTTAAAATTAAATCAAAAAGAAGTTTGCAAATCGGGTCAGTAAGTGCAACCGAGAAATTTCTAAAACACTCCCCTCCCCTGAAATCGGAAATTGATAATCTTAAAAAAGAAATAAATGAATTTTTCGTTAAAGTGAAGGAAAATAAACTTCCAGACACAACCATAGCAATCGCCGGAACTGCAACAACATTGGCTTGTATGAATTTTGGTATAAAAAAATTTGAAGAGGATAAAATAGAAAATAGTACAATAACCATTGAGGAAATAAAAAACCTAATAGCTAATTTGAGCAAGTTGACATCGCTTGGTATACTTGAGCAATATGGACCAATTATGAAGGGTCGGGAGGATATAATCTTAGCCGGTGCAATAATCCTGTCGGAGATTTTAGAGTTATTGCGTGTAAAAAAACTGCTTGTTAGTTCGAGGGGAATTCGGTATGGAGCTATTGTTAAGTATTTAGATAAATGAAATAAAGTCTTATTGTTTTAATAAGTTATCAAAAGCCGTCAAAAACTGATCAATATTTTCTTTTGTTGAGATTAATGGCGGAAGAATTCTAACCACATTTTCACTTGTGCAATTTACCAGAATGCCGTTTTTCCTAAAATCATCTACTATTTTATTACAAGGAAAATTCAATTCAATTCCAATCATAAACCCTATCCCCCTAACCTCTTTAATCTTATCAGGAAACTTTACACTGAGTTGCTTCAGCTTTGAGATGAAATAATTACTTAACTTTTCAACATTATTCATCAAATCAGTTCTAAAAATTTCTTTTATAACAGCTAATCCAGCAGCACAAGCAACCGGATTCCCACCAAATGTGCTGCCATGATCTCCAGCCTGGAAAACCTCTGAATATTTTTTATTAGTAATTAGTGCACCAAGAGGTAACCCACCACCGATTGCTTTTGCTGTAATTACTAAATCTGGTTCAATATTAAAGTGATTATAAGCAAATGGCTTTCCGGTACGTCCTATTCCAGATTGAACCTCATCCGCAACTAAAACAAAGCCATATTTCTTCCTTAACTCTTCAAGTTTTTCTATGAATTGTTTTGATACGATTCTTATTCCACCTTCTCCCTGGATAAATTCTATATAGACTGCTGCAGTATTATCGTCTAAGTTTTTTTCAATTTGCTCAGTATTATTGAACTCTAAATTCAAAATGTTAGCAAGTAAAGGAGTGAAATGCTTTTTATACTTTTCTTTTCCACTGAGACTTAAAGATCCGTATGTTCTGCCGTGAAATGCATTTGAGAACGTAATTATTTTCTTATCCGGACCGAAGGCTTTCCTTACAAGTTTTAAAGAAGTCTCCACAGCTTCTGTTCCACTATTTGTATAAAATACTCTTGACAATCCACTATATTTAATTAGTCTTTCTGCCAGTTCTAGCTGAGGCTGGTTTATGTAGTAGTTAGAAAGATGTATAATTTTTTTTATTTGTTCTTCAATGGCATTTATTATTTTTTCATTTCCATAACCAAGTGCATTAACTGCCAAACCTGAAAAGAAATCCAGGTATTTCCTTCCGTCTTTAGAAACAAGGTAAACACCTTCACCGTGGGATATTTCCAGAGGAATTCGGTTATAGGTATGAAGAAGAATCTCTTTCTCTTTTTCCAAGATGTAATTAATTTCTTTCAACTACTTAAATTGTAAAAACGAATAATGAACAAAAGTAGAGTAAGGTTGATA
>JAPHUI010000305.1 GCA_026193755.1 Ignavibacteriaceae bacterium
TCCTAAAATCCACAAATTTGAACTAAAAATCCATTTTTTACTATTCTATTAATAGGTTTTTTCTAAAATGATGTGTGCTATTCTGTTAGTTAAATTTCTTCAATTATAAAGCTTTGATAGTTATTTTAACGTTTTCCTTATAAAGATTTTATAAATATCAGAGTAAATGGCCTTCTTTAAGAGAAAAAGAAAACTTCGCAAGAAAAAGCGAACAGATTCAAAATCGATAATCGGGAACGTTGAATTTCACCGTGAGAACTACTCCCGGATTATGGATACTAAACGAGATTTTTTTGTCTGGCTACCTCCGGCATATGATGAAAATGTTTCAAGAAGATATCCCGTTCTTTATATGCATGATGGACAGAATCTTATTGATCCTAAAACATCATATACGGGGAAAGACTGGCAGGTTGATGAAACCGTAACTCGATTAATAAAAGAATATAAGATTAAAGAAATCATCGTGGTTGGTATTTACAACAATGAAAACCGTCTCGATGAATACAGCGATACAGAAAAAGGTGCCACGTATCAGAAATTTATAATTGAAGAGCTTAAACCTTTTGTTGATTCAGAGTACAGGACTCTTACTGATAACAAGAACACTGCAATCATCGGTTCATCGATGGGAGGTTTGGCATCTTTCATTATTGCGTGGATTCATCCTGAAATATTTTCGATGGCAGGATGTATGTCAAGCTCATTTTATTATAACGATGAAAAAGTTTTTAAGATGATTGATGAATATGACGGACCAAAGAAGCACATCAAATTTTATATTGACCACGGTGAAGATGGTTTGATACGCGGGCAGAGGATGTTCTGTAAATTAACACAGTTTGGTTATGTAATCGGAACAGACCTAGATTATTTTTATACACGCGGTGCAGAGCATAACGAGACCGAATGGGCAAAACGTCTCGAACGACCCTTAATATTCTTTTTTGGAAGATAAACTGGTAACTATCATTGCTAATAGTAAAGCTAGGTTGGTTCCCAAAAAACTGAGCATCCTGAGCCTGTCGAAGGATGAAGAAGCAATCTTATTAAACAAAATGAATACTTATATAAAATACATTATTAATCTTACTCTTGCTCTGTTACTCTTCTCCTGCGCAACAGAGAAGCCGGTTAATCTCTCAATTGCCAGAGAAGAAGTGAAGCAGTACTATGAATCCGGGAGATTTGATAAAGAGCTAAGCAAAGTAATTGAGGATGCAAAAGAAAAATTTGATAAAGTTGAGTTTAAAAACAACTCCGTTGTAATTTTTGATGTTGATGAAACAGCACTTGATAATTATGGATTAGCCAAAGAAATGGACTTTGGCTACGTATACGAGATGAATAAAAAATGGAATGCTGAGATGAAAGCTCCAGCAATTCCACAAGTTAAAGAGTTATATGATTTTCTTTTAGCCAAAGGTGCCAAAATAATTTTCCTTACGGGAAGAAATTTTCCTGAATATAAAGTGACTTATGAAAACCTTAAACGTGATGGTTATACAACCTTTGACACTTTAATAACACAAATGGATAATGAACGCGATCTTTCTGCAACAGAATTTAAAAGTAAAAAACGTGAGGAATTAACTAAAAGAGGTTACGAAATTATCGGTACTGTTGGTGATCAGTGGTCTGATTTGAATGGACCCTACCACGGTATTCAGGTAAAAATTCCGAATTATCTTTATTTAATTAAAGACTAGCCCTTTGTCATTGCGAGTCCTGATTTATCAGGATGAAGCAATCTTAACTTACAATTTTCCCTCAGGCTTTTTTCCGTCCTTCAAAACTTTCACCTGTTCATCTGTAAACGGTGAATTGTAAAGCTGCGGATGTTTGAAATATGAACGGAAGAAATCGGCGATGAAATGAATCCTATCACTTAAGTTGCCCCAATCTTCTGCACCGCTTTCTTTAACGTTGTCAGGAGTTGGATCAATTATTTTCAGAAGCTCATTAAACTTTGAGTTTTTGATTGTTTTTAATTCTTCCGGAAAACCAGCTTTTAAATCTTGTCCAAGTTTTAAGATTTGATTGACCGGCACGTATAAAGTCATCATAAATTCTGTTATCACTTCACGCATTTCGTGTTTTACTAATTCCAGAAATTTGTCGATTGCATCATCAAGTGGAAGTTTGCGTTTCAGAAGACTTGCAATGTAGTGACGAATACGCCGCCAGAAGCCGGGAATAATTTCACGAAGGATTGTGGTTCGCATATTATCCAAGCAAATTAACGGTGCATTCAAAGCGTCAGCAATTTGCGGCTGAAGCCTTGTCTGCTCATGATAACCGATCAAAAGATCAGCATAAAGAATTAATTCCATTTTAGATTTTGAGTCATTTTGCAACCTGACTTGGTAATAAGAATTAAAAGCGTCGCTTAACATTTGTTGTCCGCCAGGGGGATCTCCCGGTTTAAATGCTGCACAAAATTGATTGATATTTTCTTCTGTAAAATCCTGTTCACTTTTAAAGACTGAAAGAAAACGAGCAAACTCTCCGCCTATCTCTGAGAAAACTATTTTATTTCCTTCAGCAACTGCATGAGCAGAATGTTCGAATGCGTCATCAGGATTTATTATCTTCAAAAAGAAATCATTAATTGCTTTAACTTCCGGAAGTCTTTTAATCACTTCCGAAAACTGTGCAATTGTATTCAGTATGAAAGTAATTTCAGGTGAATTGTGAAAAGCATTTTGGAAAGTTCTTGAAAAATCTTCTTTGCGAATTGTTTGTCCTGCCTGCTTCGAAGCCCACACAGCGAAAGTGCACCAGTTCGGATTGCCAGCTGTATAGCGAGACATCGCTTTTGAAAGTTCAAAGTAACCCTGAGTAATATTCAGATTTCTAATAACCGGATCGTTTATACCCGCTATCCTGGTTACATTTTCAACTGTTGGTGTGCTCATTTAATCCTTTCTAAAAATAAATCTGGTGCAATATAAAAGATTTGAGCAGAGTTCAAAAAGAAGACTCGGGTGTGACGGTCGTACCGTGACAGAATATCAAGTAATAAAAGAAAATGGGCTGTCAATTCTTTACTTTAATAAGGGATAACTGAATCAACAACCCATCTTCCGGAGGGCGTATGAGAGAGTCTGTTACTTTTTCATATCCATTTTATCATCCATCATATTTTCGTTTTTCTTGTGCATTGATTCCCAGTTCTCCTCTGCCTTTTTGATGTTCCCATCTAAATCTTTTTTGAAAAGCTTCTGTGCATCTCCATTAACGTTTAAATAAAGTTTTCCATTCTCCATCATCCAGACGGTTGGATCTGCAGGAACCATTTTATTTATGCAGGCTGCATAGGCGCAATAGCCGCCGAACTGCGGTGAATATTTTTCCGGGTTCTCTTTGAATTTGTTCAGGTGATCTTCATTTGTAAACTGCCAGGTTGCACCCATCCACTTATAGCTGTAGCTTGACATCCCCATCTCAGCTTTGCCGTCAGTGAAATACGAAACCGGGTCGTAGCCGTTGATTGCCACGCCGTCCATATTCTTATTTATCTCCATCATCATATCACTCTGCATCATATCGTCTTTCATCATCTTGTTATCCATCATTTCTTTTCCTTTCGTGTCCTTCTTCATCATATCTTTATCCTGTGCAAACGATGCGATTGAGAAAACCATTATTAAAAAGAAAACGCCGGTTAAATATTTTGTAAAGCTCATTATTAGCTCCTTTGTTTGGTTGATAAAATTTTACAGGGGAAAAATAGAGCCTATAAATCACGAAACTTTCACGAAATGATAATTAAATTATAAGCGTTTTTATGCCGGAAATTCCAGAAAACGGCACTGTCACACTGAACCCTCTCCCCGTCATTCTGAGCCCTTCGATTAACTCAGGGCAGGCTTGCGAAGAATCTCAATTGTCATCCTGAATAATGTCACCCTGAGCTTGTCGAAGGGTTTTTTCAGGATCTGTGTTTATTTCAAAATGACCTCTTACTTCTCGCCTCTTGCCTTTTACCCGTTTATTTCTTACAATGGATTTTTTTAATTTAGTGGTAATTATTTTTTACCGGAGGATACTCACCAATGAAAACATACAAAGTCCTGCTCCACCGTGATTACGTAGTAAACATTGATGCAAAGAATGAAGAAGAGGCAATGTCCCTAGCGGAGTTTTTTATTGCTGGGGGTAGAGATGCTTCCACAGAAAAAGAAAGAGAACAGCACAGCTTTAGAATAAATGAAATTGAAATGGTAACAAATGATGCGTTTGAAGTGGAGGAATAACAAGAAAGTAAATTTTGAATAATCATTAAAGGGTCAAGTAAATGAGTTACGAAAGTGAAATGCTTAAATCACTGAAAATGCCTGTTCGTGCAGATGTGGAAAAAGAGTTGCTTCTGGCTCTATTCAAACATAATGGAGTAATAAAAGAGTTTGGCACTGGCGAAGAAATAGTTGATGAAATAGCTCGTAGTTTTGGATTAACAGAAAAACAGAGAACCGCGTTTTTAGAAACTATATATCGCAAGGAAAATAGGCCGAAAAAATCTTATCTCTGGCATCGGTTACTATTTAGAGCAGCTGATTCTTTAGTAAAGGAAAATTTAATTTCTCGCCCAACTGATACATTTCGATTAACTAATCAAAGAGAGTGGATGCTAACTGAGAAAGGATTTGATGTGGCACTTAAGCTTTTAGCTATACCAAATTCGAAAAAGGAATTCTTGTCGACTAAATCCTATGAGGTTCAAAAAATTGTTAAGAAACTAAAGAAGAGTAAAAGACCATTACATTATGATCCAGTTGATAATAAAAAAAAGACTACTACAAAAATCACAGAATTTAGATTGCGAAAAAGAGGATTTCGTTGGGCAGTAATTGAAGCGTATGATTTTAAATGTGCAATCTGTGGAATGAAAATTAACTCTCCCGATAGTCATCAATGGGAAGTAGAAGCTGCGCATATAGTCCCGCATAAAATAAATGGAAAAGATGATATATGGAACGGTTTAGCATTATGCCATCTACATCATTGGGCCTTTGATGTAGGTTGGTTCACTCTACTTGATAATTATTCTGTCAAGATGTCTTCTAAAATTCAATTATTGCCTTTTGAGTTCGGAAAGTTTGGTGAGACCAATTTTCTCAGAGATTTTATTTCAAGAGATTCCACAATTTTCTTACCCCGGGAAAAAGAATTTTATCCTCATAAGAATTCATTGTATTGGCATCGCGAAAATATTTTTAATTTTTATAATAAGGTTACAATATGAAAGACGATATAATTTATCAGCTTAGTACTGAAGACATTCAAAATGTTGCAGAGGAAAACTTTGGAAGAAAATTAACAAATAAGGAGATCAAAAAGATAATAGATCCAATTGCGGATAGAATACCTTGGTATGATGTAATTTATGATGCTATTAAGGATGAAATAGAAATTGAAGAACTTGATACATTTGATAAGAGTATTTGAAAAAACTATTCGACAATAAAACAAGCCACCAATCAGATTACTTCGCTCTGCTCGCAATGACATCATAATCCAGCATCTCGAAAATCCTTATATTTGCACTTCAAAAATGAACAATCAGAAGATTAATGACAGAAAACAATCGCGAAATACCTAAAGCATACGATCCTTCAAAGACAGAGGATAAATGGTATAAATACTGGCTCGATAACGAACTCTTTCACTCGGAGCCGAATGAAAAACCGCCGTTCACGATTGCAATTCCTCCGCCGAATATTACCGGAATGCTAACGATGGGACACATTCTCAACAACACAATCCAGGATGTTTACATCCGTCTGAAAAGAATGCAGGGCTTCAATTCCTGCTGGGTTCCGGGAACAGACCACGCATCAATTGCTACGGAAACAAAAGTAACAAAGTTTCTCGAAGAGAAAGGAATTGATAAATATAAAATCGCTCGTGAAGAATTTCTTAAGCATTGCCAGGAGTGGAGAAAAGAATACGGCGGAATAATCATTCAGCAGTTGAAGAAGCTTGGCGTAAGCTGCGACTGGCGTCGTGAACGCTTTACAATGGATGACGATTACTACCGCGAAGTTATAAAAGCTTTCGTTGATCTTTACAAAGAAGGAAAAATATACCGCGGCTACAGGATGGTTAACTGGGATCCTGCAAACAAGTCAGCAATTTCTGATGAA
>JAPHUI010000035.1 GCA_026193755.1 Ignavibacteriaceae bacterium
AAACTTAAAAAAATATGCAGTACTTAATTGTTCATTACTTCTAATTTTGAATTCGATAATTATACCTTTGCGTAATAGTTACAAGCTTGGAGCAATAAACAATTATGTGCCTAATGTTATTGACTTAATAGACCCTGCCTTACTATTAATATTATTCCTCTGGATTGCGGGAACTATTTTTTTCTTCTATAAAAAACATATACATCCAGTTTTAATATTAATTACTCTTGTTACTGTAATACTTTTCTTTTTCTTTAAATAGAAATGATGTCTTAACTATTTAAAATTGAAATTACCATTGAATGAATTCCTTTAGAAGCAGCAACTATGCTTTTCCCTTTAATAGGATCATTTCCATTGTAATCGGTTATAATTCCCCCTGCCCCTCTTATTATAGGAATTAAAGGAAGCGAGTCCCACGGTGACATTATCGGGTCAACCATAATATCAGCAAATCCTGTTGCAAGCAGATAGTAACCGTAGCAATCACCCCAGTTACGGTACAGTTTCACATTCTTTATTAACTGATCAAATTTGTCTTTGTTTTGATATTTTTCAATGTTAAGATGGTCAGTGGTCAGAAGAATAGCATCATTCAGATTATTATGATCTCTTACCGCAGTTTGTTCTCCGTTAATCTTTGTTTCAACATTATCTCCTATTAAAAAATCATTTAAGATTGGGTGATTATAAACGCCCAGTAGAGGTTTACCGTCCTTTAATAAACCAATTAAAGTCCCAAAACTATAAGCTCCACATATAAAGCTTTTTGTTCCATCAATAGGATCCAAAATCCATGTATATTCAGCATCCTGATTAGTTACTCCAAACTCTTCTCCGACGATTCCGTGGTCAGGGAAATGCTTTGAAATCATCTCTCGCATGATCTCTTCAGCTTTTTTATCCGCTATAGTTACAGGAGAGTTGTCATCTTTTGATTCAACAGATATTCTTGTCCTAAAATATTGCCTGATAATTTGAGCACTTGCTTGAGCAAGCACTTTACAAAAATTTTTGAATTCAATTAGCTCATTCATTTTGATTGTGATTTTAATGAAAGATAATTGGAAAATTAACAAAAATTTCTTTGTGCGGAGGATCAACAATTCCTATATTTACAGCCCAAAATAAGGAAAATCGGAGAGTTGGCAGAGTGGTTGAATGCGGCGGTCTTGAAAACCGTTAAGGATGCAAGTCCTTCCGGGGTTCGAATCCCTGACTCTCCGCAATTATTGCCTAACAACAAGTGATATTTAACTTCAGAAAAATTTTTTTTAAAAAGTAATTTCAGTTATAAATGATAATTGTCTATTGACGACCCGTTTAATATTATAGTAAGCAGATTTTGAGATCTTCTGTTTTTTAATTATCTCTTTGTAGCCACTTCCCCGCCCCCTCATCTCCAACACTTTCTCTATAGCGAATGGGGGAATCTTTGGTATTCCAATTCTGCACCCCTACCCCCGATACTTCATAATGATCACTTTCCTGGTTATATATTTCTTTTACCAGGAAATGTGTTTATTTGAATGAGGCTGGATGTTTTTATTGATGAGAACAGTGGTTACAAAAAGCACTTTTACTTAATTTCTTCACGTCCGTCAGAATACTTTGCGAATCTTCCCGTCTCACGCGAATGAACATTGTCATATCTCGACCAAGGCCAACCACCAAATTGTGTTCTGCTATAATCGTTAAATGCCTGCTGAATTTCTGAAGCAGTATTCATTACAAATGGTCCATGCTGAACAACTGGTTCATTAATTGGTTTCCCCTGAAGTAATAGCAAATATGCATCTTCATTCCCATTGTCAATTATTACAGGTTGATCAGCCAGAAGATCAATAGAATGATAACTTTCTATTTTAATTCCTGTAATAGTAATTTCAGATCCTTTGTAAAAATAGAGCGACCTGTTAGCTTCAAGAGACGCAGCGGGCAGTGTCCACTGAGCATTGGCTTCCATCTTTATAAGCCAGATTGCAACGTCATTCTCTGCTTCATTAGCCCAGGAATCAGGCGCTGGTGCGGGGGCTGATATATCTGCTAATTTTCCAGCAATAAGTGTAACGGAAGTTGTCTTACCATTGTTATCTTTACTAGTAACCGTAGGAATGTCCTCTGCCCAGAGCATATTGTAGTATGGCTTTACAAACTTTTTAGCTTTAGGAAGGTTCAGCCAAATCTGAAAAAGTTCTAATGGATTGGGTTTGTCTTTCTTAAGGAGCGGAAACATTTCAGCGTGCTGAAGACCCGATCCTGCAGTCATCCATTGAACGTCTCCGTTTCCATATCTACCAGCCGCTCCGTGTGAATCAGAATGATCAACAAAACCATTCAGTACAACTGTTACTGTTTCAAATCCTCTGTGCGGATGTGCTGGAAATCCAGGGACAACTTCTCCGTGATACATTCTCCAGCCGTCTTTAGTCGTAAAATCTTGCCCCAGATTTCTTCCTGCCAACGAAGCAGCTGGTCCCAGTTCATCATTACCCTCGGGATAATTATCAAGATGATGTACACAAAACAGAAATGGATCTTTAGTCTCCCAGGTAAATCCCAGAGGTTTTATATCGGTTATTAATTTGTTATACATTTTATTCTCTGCTTATTAAAAAATTTGAATTTGAAAAGAATTTAAAGTAACTGTGTTACTCCAAAGAAAACATTAAAGTTGTTGTAAATAGTTTTACAGGTTCCTCGCTGTGTTCCGATCAATACATCTCCTGGCTGTATAGCTTCAGTGGGAAAATTAAATATTTGCGTGAAATCGGAATTAGCCCCATAACTATATTCAATTCCTAATGCGAGAAATGTATCCTCTGTGCTGTAAGAGGTACCAGCTGTAAAATGATATATGTCAATATCAGTAATTCCAATAAATAAACCATCAATTTTATCAAAGTTTGCATTACTAAAATCTGTTCGAGCAGCTACGTAACCCGCAAATTCATTACTCAATTTTTGTTCATAGGCTAATCCGAAATTAAAAACGCTTTTCATTGAATCATATACTTTTAAGAATTCAGCACTATCTATCGGCCTTGTTCCTGATGGCAAATTTCTGATAAAGTTATCACTCTCAGGTTGAATAACTACATAAGTAGAAAGTGGTGCGAACAATTCGCACATAAAATGAATTTTTGATAATTCCGTTAACTGATATTCAATACCTGCAGAAATAGATAAGGGAGTTTTGTATGAAGAAGACAAGCCTTCCTGCCTGTCTGATGCAAGAATGTCAATAGGTATAGTTTCATTTGATACACTGTCAATCAAGACAAAAACATTATTTGAAGTAAAACTTGTGCCGTCAGTTGCTCCACTAGCAAGTTTTAGTGGTAAACTGGGTGTTGTTATTGTTGCTCCTAATTTTAGATTCTCCCATTCAGCAGATATTCCAAACTTACCTGAAAACCTCACTGCCCAGTAATCAATATCAATATATGTATCAGTAGTTGCTGATCTTTGATAGGTTGTATCCAATGCAGCGTAGGTTTCATATCTCACCTTGGTTTGATCTCTGTATGCTCCTAATACTGTAAAACCAATTCCTATGTTATCAGATATTCTTTTTGAGTAACCTAGGCAAACCGTTACTTCCTGAAGCAACACATCGAACTTACCCTGGTTAATTACAAACTCTTCTCCTTCAAATGCATCCTTGAATCCGGGAAGTGAAGGTGGGCGTGTCGGAATAACATCTTTATAACCTTCATAACGTTCTGTTACTCTTACATAAGAATAACTGTTTCCATAAATCATGTAACTAAAGCGATTAAGTGAGTCACCTAAAAAGGGAAGACTGCCAGCTAATGAAGAAGGGTACAAAGAAACTCTTGTGTATCTTGAATCAATGCCCGGACCGCCACCATTAATAAATCGAAAATCTTTAATTCCGTAAGCACTAAAACTGAAGCTTAAATTATTTTTACTTAAGAAACTCAATGCACCGGGGTTATAAAATGTAGCGCTGTAATCTCTAACTCCTCCAACAGCAATTCCTCCAAGCAGAGCCGTTTTTCCTCCTACTGCTTGATCCCAGTAATGTCTATCTTGAGAATTTATTGAAGTTATTAGAAGAAAGATAAAAATCAGAATGATACAACATATTTTCATATTCAACTATTCTATACAAATAAAATATTTTTAAAGTGCCAAACCAATTCCAAAAGCGTATTTAAATCCGGTATTCATTCCTTCTGTTTTGTAAAAGTTTGATTGGTAGTTTGCACCTACATCTATGTTGAGGTTTTCTATTAAATTAATTGTTATGCCGAATCCAACTTGCCAAGCATACTTGACCAGAGTTTTATCTTCTTTTTCACCTTCAAGATTTGTATTCTCAAAGAGAATGTTTATCCCGTTCATAAATTGCACGAAGGGCATAAATCTTGAATCAATAAAATAGTACCTTTCTCCAATTTCTAATGGTATTATTGTTGAGGTTGCTTCCTGATATTCAACACCATCTTTAAGGGAGTTACTTATGAATCCAGTTCTCATCATAAGCAAATCATGGTCAGGGAAAGCAAGGCTGTATCCGATATATGCACCTGCTGCTTTGGACCAAACTTCACCAAAGTTGCCAAGGTTTCTTATGTACATTCCTTCAAGCATAATCCGGTTTTTTAAATACTTTTCTGATTGAGCAAAACCAGTAACCAATGCCCCGGTGAATAAAACTAACAGTGTAATCAATATTAATTTTTTCATAATTAAACTCCTTCTTATAAACTTTTTTTCTCATTTAAGAAATTAAATATCAATTATAGCTGTTTTGAAAAAGACTCTGATAATAGGATGATTCTTGCTTACATCCGGGAAGTTCTCATAGTAACTATTTCTCCAATATAGTCCTGCACTTACACCAAATGCGAAGTAAGTTGTAAATGGATATTGTGCTTCAAGTATTAAAAAGTGAATATGATGTTTTGAATCACTCGGTTCAGTTTGAGTCCAGATCCACGCAGCATAATAAAGCAGGTTAAAGTAACTCCAGATTCCGTTTTGAATTGATGCATACACCCTTGTTCCGATACCCGGACCAAAATCATAAACTCTTCCTTCAACATCTACATAATAATCATTTGGGGTAGCACCCATCAAAATAGTGTTGATTCCTACCTGAGTTATAAGTTCAGTTTTTTCTCCAATCGAAAATCTGGATAATAAATGTGGATAAAGTTGAGTCGTTCCGAATAAAAATCCTTTATAGGTGGTATCACCCTGGGCGATCTCCTGTTTTATTAAATTATTGTAATTGAAATCAAGATTTACATCGAAACGATTTTTATTCTTGTCTAATTGCCATCCAAACAAATAACCTGTACTATTAAGTTGAGTCATATGAGGTAATCCTGAAGCAACTACTAAGTTTAAACCAAAGTACTCAAACGGTTTTTTAGCTTTAAATGGATTTCCATATGCTAATCTTAGGCTGAAAAGCCCTTCCAACTCTTTGTCTCTAAATTCTTTATCTCCGTTTTTATCTATTGTTCTTGTGCCCGCATCAAATGTTAAAAGAAAATCATCCGGTCGGTTCCATTCAGGATTGGGGAAATTATAACCCATCTCTCCGGAGATTGCTCTGTTGACACCCCGAACAGGGTTTATCAAGGTTCCGAAAACTTCAGACCAGAATCTATCAGAACCAGAAGCAGTATTATCAGTAACCATTGAAGAAAGTCTGTAAGTTATTTCGCCAAGATTTACCCCACCAACACCGGTGTAAACCCAATCATTAAATGCTGGTCTGAACGTCTCTCCAAAGTACTCCCAAATAGCACTACCTGTTAACGCCCACGCCGTCGATTCCCAGAAATCGTACCCATTGGTTCTTCCTGCATTGAAGAATAATGCACCGTGATAAGGATGAGCAAAATTATTTGTCTCAAAATTATCACCATCATACTCCCATCCGTGGGAAATATTTCTCCACCAGCTTGCTGATGATACTTTTGCCCAATTATCTGCAGGATCTTCCCAGTGTCTTATCCACCTGGCAAGTGCCCAGGGTATGAATTCCAGGATAGCAATTTCTCCTGCACCTACCCAGAAGTGTTTTTCTGATTCCCAGGGCTTGAAGTTGTCATCCATTACTTCAGGTGGAAGATTTACAGTTCCCCATTTATTATTAAAGTTTTCTTTGTATGCTAAGCTCTTCATAGTTCCAGAGCCTAATAAATCAGATTGTGTATTTGAAGAGAGTAAATAGTTACTATATAATGCTATCTGACCTGGCTCAGTCTGTTTAGTTCCATCCTCTTGGCAGAATCCAGACGAAAGAAATATTAGAAGCACAAAAATAAGAATATGGATTTTTTGAAAATTTGTTGGTACAAGTTCGTCCATAAGATTCTCCTAATTACATATTAAATATTTATAATTATTTTAAAAATAATATCTCCAGTCAAAAGCTGTCCGTAAACCTACATACCAGACCGGTTTCAACTCAGGTTTCTCTATTCCCTCAGGTAGTCGAATAGATTCGCTATGAGGAAAATCTACTCCGAAGTTAAGCTGGAATACAAGACTTGAACTTTGATCTGACGAAAAAGTTCGGAAGGGTCTGTATTCGACTATTGGGAAATCAAGCTGTACTGATTTAAAGTTCACCAATGCTGTGGTTTGATTATCCAAAGGAATTAAGAGTGCACCAATATTTTTGTCTCGTCCATATAGAGCTACGCCTATTTCCCTTCCCAGAATAAACTGAAAACGACCTATACCAGTTTCAATACCTGCCTGCCATGGAATTAGCCCGCCGAGACCGGCTGTAACCGCCATACCAGCATAAGTATCTGGCGCAATAAAAAGTAAAGGAGCAGTAATTAATAGGTCAAATGGAACTAAATAGAAAGGCATTCGAATACGGAAATTGTAAGCTTCACGGCTTGGAATTGCTGCGGTAAACTGACCACCTTCTTCAAGTATTGGAGAATTTCCAAATTTCATTGTAGATGATGCATCTTGTCTCCAGCCAAAATCCAGAAAGACCAGACCATCTCCTCCGCCGTGCAATACACCTTCAAGTCCAAGCCCTAACCTTATACCAGCATCTATCCCTCCCACAGCTCCAGGTTTGTTCTGTTCAGTTCCAAAACCACCATTAACTGTATTTCCTCTAATCGCAGAAATTACCCCAATAAACATTCCCAGTTCGGTTCTAAAGCGCGGCAGTTCTCCCAAACCAGTTGCTAAACCGGGGATAGGAGTCGTGACTAAAATTTTTGAACAAGTAATAATTATATCAGGATCGACCTTACGAAATGGCATATAAATATTTTTACAAACATTAAATGTATCAGGTGATGATCCAATTGTTTCATTTCCAAAAGAGTAATTAAAAGTTTTTTTGCCAGTTGCTGCATCTAGTAATTGTTCAATGCTCAATTGAATTGCAATCGCAGCCAGTTCAGCATCCTGATGCCGCATAAATGCATCACCGGTCAATATCATTCTTCTTCCATCCCAGGTAGTAACTTCAAGACCTCTTTCATTATAATAATCGTGTGTTCCTTTTCTTTGAGAAGCGTCACCCCATGTACCGGCGGTATGACCAGCTGCAAAAGCGTCTTGGAGAAAGTGTAGTGCAAAAGCCTCATCTGCAAGAGCAGAAAGTATTAGTGCTGACTGTTTTTTATCTGAAAGATTTTCTTTAAAATATTTTGATGCTTTTAATAATGCACTTATATGATACCAGGTATAAGCTCCGAGAGCATTTAACTCAGCGCCTTCCGAAAGACAAGCGATCAGATATTCACGGACTTCTGTATCAGCTTTCGGTCTGGATAACAAAAAATGAACATTATTTGAGCCAGCTCGTGTTGCATATTCGTTATCAACCCTTTGAAGCTTTATATCAGAGTCTCGAAGTGCATTTACATGCTCATACCTGTTTTCGGAATTTGCAATATCAATTTTCAATTCTGCCGCAATGTTTGCTACTTTCAAAATCCAATCTGTTTGAAGCACATTGTAAAGCATATTTTTTGCGGAACAAGAATGGTCGCCTGCAATTGCCGGCCAGGAAGCAAAATCCAGATGAGTTGGATTTACACTTTGCGTTGCATCAATTACTGTAACTGTTAATCTTTCTTCATATCCGGTTCTTGCTTCTGCCCAAAGTTGATCAAGATTAGAACGATACTCAAGGTTGAGATTTTGAATTGCCAAAAGTGTTATATCACGATGCTCAGGGTAAATCCACGCAAATGTTTTCACCGAATAAATGAATAATAGAGCAATTAAAGCAAGAGTTTGTGTTATAAATTTCATTTCAAAATAAATCTAATTGTTAATTTGATCCCCAATAAAACATCGTAAAAAAATATTCAATTTTTCTAAATTGACTAGAACCAGAAACGCACACCAATTCCTCCATTCAAATCAAAATCCGTTGATCGTATAAGGTCAAGGACTGGCACTACTTCAAGAAAGATATCAACTGGTGCAGTAGAAAAAACATAATCTATTCCGATTGGTATTCGTACTCCAACATTTGGATCATTAGAAAAAATTATTCTTCCTCCGATCCCATAATAGAGAGCAAACATACCTGATGAGGTTCTACTAAGTGAACTGTGCCAGACATAGTCTGCCTGCAGAAGCAGATGTCCGGATCCTTTGAAGGACCATGCTGCTGCAAAGTCAAATGCATTATTACTTCCTGTATAAAGTTTTGCACTTAAACCTGTAGGATCACCGGCTATTATACCTATTCCAAAATCTTTTTGTGCAAATGCTGTGTTAAATGATATTACTATAATGATCACAAAGATTTGTAAAATGTTTTTCATTCTTTCCTCCGGGATTGTAAACTTATTTTATTTGATAGACATCACTCTGTTAATTTCCTGTTAACAAGTTTGTAACAAAAAGTATATTAACCATGTAGTTGTCATTTTTAAATCTTTGTACCATTCCAAAATCGAATGCATATTTCAGGTTGATCATAAGTCTTTCTTCTAATGGCCAAACACTTGCATTAAAAGCAATCGTATTTTTTTTATCGTGGATAGCAGGATCCCAATAAACATCTGCACCGGAGTCATCACTGATCTGCCAGTTATGCCCACCATGAACACCAATTTCAAATCGATCGCTTAGAAATTGACTTATTCCCCATTCCAACGTGAAGCGATTTCCCGGTGTAACCTCTACATCTTTTATCTTACTATTTAATTCATAAGTTAAACCAACCATAACTGCTGTAGCTTTGTTTTCGATAGGATAGAAATAACCATATCCCTGGAATTGATGTGTCCAGAATCCGGTACCGGTATTATCGCTTGCACCGGTTTCATACTTTCCGGTTGGCGCATAGACACCATAAAGAAATGTAAAATCAAATTTTTCCAATCCCCAGGAAAATCCGACAGGTGCAATGAATAAATCTGTAAAACCGCTTACGGTACCACCTTCTATCTTAGTGTACGTTGTGTCAATCACAATACCCCGCCTCTCAGTTAGAGCAGATGCATCCACGGAAAGATAGCCGGGAGAAATTCCTGCCATATAATTTGCTCCACCAAGAATCTTAAAATTAGATGCCCAGAAAACTGCCGGAACACTGGTAAATCCTCCAACGTTTAATTTCACATCTATAGGAGGGAGAATTGGATTTATTTGATCCAAACGAATTTGATTGAATTCTTCACCATTTCTATCATAATAAGTATTGCCTGAGAAAAATGAATTATACCACATTACAAATAAACCGGAAGGAGGATTTGCCATATCCCGTATGTTCTTTACATTAGGAGAGTAATGACCTCCCTGCAGCGGTGAAGCAAGCTGCGAAAATCCTGTGCTGTTAAATATTAGCAGAAGACCTGCAATTAATAATAACCTGCTAACGAACAGATTATTGGTTTTCATATAAAACTCCTTTATAAATGCTTTACTTAATTTTATTATCAATATTGTTTGTCTGTTGAATAAAATTTCAACCACCAAAAATTGAAGTCGGCAATAATATTTGTGCCTGCACACGAAGTTGTGACTTCGGGCCGAAATCCGGTTTAACAACATTGTAATAATATCCTGCCTGTATATTCAAAGGCAGCTTGCCTACAAATAAAAGCTTACCAGCTCCAACACCTAGAGGCACAATCCACTGCTGTCCTGAGGAGGCTTTCCAATCAACAGTGATAATAGGTGCGCTGTTTACATACCATCCTTCGCCAAGCTGCCTTACAATAAACAGATTTAATAGACCTCGGTTAACATCAGGGACTTCCGATTTACCAGCGAAAGACCAAACATTATTAGCAAGTATTCCAAATGTCCATTCACCCGGTTGAACGAGTGCAAGAACAGAAGGACCAATATTCCATTTTTGTGAACCTCTTTTTTCACCGCCTGTCGGGATATCAAACACAGGTCCTATTCCCCAGATAATGTTTTTCGATTCGGGAACAAAAAATGCAGTAAAAGTTATATCGCTCAATCCTGATGAGTATGATCCGCTTTCTGATGAGTAATCAGGAATCCAGACAATTGGAAAGATTGTCCGTGTTACAACTTTTCCGTTTGCCAGTGGAACAACGGGTTGAATGTTTAAAATATTTGTTGTCCTGTCGAACGGGCCGTATCCATAATTTGCATTATACTGAAACGGAAGACTAATTAAATTTGCAACCGGATTCGCTGCCTCCTGAGAAAGCTCTTCCGCATCCTGAGCAAATGCTGAATTTACTAAAACAAGGAGGAGTAGAAATACACTTAAGTTAGTTATTGATTTCATTTTTATTTCTTTATTTATTCTTAATAAATATTTGCTGCTCAATCAAAACGCAATAATTATTTAACCAATTAATTTCCCTGGGTGTCCGCTTCTCAAACACAATCCTCACGTAACCCGCTTAAAGGGTGTGACCGGATTAATCCGGCCACAGCCCTCGCAGTTTTTCAAATAAATATTTAGCTTATTCAATTATGTTATACTCAGAAGCACCCACTTTCTCTTCTGGATTCTTGATGTCAAATACCACCTTGTGCAATTGTCCCGGGGTAAATTCAAATTTTCCCTTGTCGGCATACTCCTCATTTACCGGCATGCCTTCATCACGCCCGATATCGAAGGTCTCATGACCAGTATAGGCCGCGTAAACTGTTGCTTTGATATCCATTTCACCCATTTTTTTGTCATTAATAAAGAATTCCACTGTAGAGGGACCGTTCAGCTTTGGCTCTTTCATGGTATGTTTTAAGGTGATCTTCACATCACCGTGAGGGATTTTCACATCGCCGTCGAAATCTTGCCAGTAGAGGCCGAGCGTGGAATAGCTGTAACGCAGCTTACCATCCATAATAAACAGTGCCTGTCCGCCAATATGCTCACCCACAGCATAAATCACACCCTGAGTGGTCTCGTCAGCTGTGATATAGGCATTCACCTCATAATTGGTGGATTTGATCTCGGGTCCGGCCAGTTCAGGCACCCGGTAAACATTGGTTGTCAGTTCCCAGTGTTTTTTTCCAGCTCGTTGCGGATTGGATTCCGGTTGCAGCGATCTGCCCAGGGAACCGCCAACAGGATAAACATCGTACTTATCAGCTTCTTCCCAGAATAATTTTTCAAGTTCTTTTACTTTTTCAGGATACTGATCAGCCACATTCACCTGTTGAATCGGATCTTCTTCAATATTATACAATTCCCATTCAGTATTCAGGGGATTAAAATTTGCCAATGCCGTTGGATCTGAAGACCAGGGTATGCGATAAGGTTTACCGGCGATTGTCCAGCCATCGTGATACAAGCCAACAAACCCTAACATTTCGAAATACTGGGTGGGATGGTTGGTTTTGGCATCCGGATTGTTCCATGCATAGGTAAGCGATTTTCCGGGATATTCTTTCCTTTTCTGTCCGTTTACATAATCGGGTGCAGGCACTCCAGTAACTTCAAGAATCGTGGGAACGATATCTGTTACATTCTGGAACTGTCTTCTCCACTCTCCTTTTGCTTTGATGGTTTTGGGGTACCGTATGGCCGTTGCAGACATTGTTCCGCCAAAATGAGAGGCCATTTGTTTAACCCATTGGAACGGTGTGGATGATGCATATGACCAGGCGACCGAATAATGGTTGGCCATATGAGGACCACCCCATGCATCCAGACCACCAAACTCTTTCAGTTTTTCAAGCTGCTGCTCCATAGTCAGCGGCGGGAATCCGTTCTGCATCAACAGTTCGGAGAATGTTCCTGTTGGCGTTCCTTCTCCAGTACAACCATTGTCAGCAGTCAGATAAATCACAAGGGTGTTGTCCAGTTCACCCATATCTTCCAG
>JAPHUI010000391.1 GCA_026193755.1 Ignavibacteriaceae bacterium
TACAAGGAAGGTAAAGAGCTAAATGATATTGAAATACCCGGCAGAGTTTTAACTCAAATGATTTCTAGCGGCGATGATATCCTATTTACCACAGAAATTGGTTCAGGTTTTCGATACAGTTCTTCAGGGAATAAAATCTGGGAGACACATACGCGTAAACCAACTCGCTGTTCTCCGGCAATGGTAAATGCTTTGTTCATTTTTGGAAATGATGATGGTGAAATTATAGCTCTTAATGCAACGACAGGCGATTCTGTCTATGTGCAAAATATTGGTGGTTTTTTTTACTCCGGTTTAACAATTTCAGGTAATACAATCTATGCTGGAAATGATAATGGGAATATTTATGCGCTCAATGTTAAGGATGGTGAGATTATCTGGCATTTTGATACTGGCAGCAAAATAATTATGAATCCTGCTGTTGATGAAAATAATGTCTATGTCGGAAACTTAGCTGGTGTCTTCTTTTCACTAGATAAAAACAGCGGCGAAAAAAAATGGAGCACAAGTTTTAGCGGCGTTTTGAATTCCACACCCTTGGTCACAAATAATTTAATTATTCTACCTGATGTTCTTTTTTCTTTACACTTTCTGGATAAGGAAACAGGTAAAGTTATTAAATCGATTCCGCTTGAAGGAAGGGCTAAACTTTCACCTGTAATTCATAAAAATATTTTATTTATCGGATTTGATGATGGGATAATAAGAGCCTATGAATTTATTGACTAAAATAACTTTAATTCTAACATTTGCTTCCTGCAATAATTTTTTATTCGGACAGGATTGTAAAGCTACAGTGTCAATAAAAACTGACGTCGATAAAGCAAAACTTTTCGTGGATGATGTCTATGCAGGTATGGGAAATAATTTCATAACTAAATTGGATTCCGGCAGACATGTAATTTATATTACAGAAAATTTTTGGAAGTGGAAATCTAAATCGATTAGCGATACAATAAACATATTTAACTGTAGTGATATTATTCTTAATTATTCTTTAAATGGTCAAAAAATTCTCAATACCGAACCTCAGGATGTTTATGTATTCAAAGGAGATTCTCTTATCGGTTTTACGCCGCTTTTACTTGATTTACAAAAAGGTAAATACACACTTGAAAAACCAGATTACACGCAAAAAACTATTAACTTTCAGGAAATTGTTTCCGGAGAGAAGCCAGAACTTCAGTTTGTAGGTCAGGAAAAAGGTAAAAGTTTTTACGAAACAACGTTATTTAAAGTTCTTGTTGGTACAGCACTTGCCCTTGGCGCAACAACAGCTTATTATAAACTTGAAGCAGACAAAAAATTTGATGAGTACCAGATAACCGGCAACCCAGAATTATTAGATCAGACAAACCGATATGATTTAATAAGCGGAGTCACCTTTGTTGCTATGCAAATAAACTTTGGCTTAATTTTATATTTATTCCTCTCCGATTAATTCCATCCAATTCACTAAATTAGAAAAGTGTAACTAAAAATTAATCGATGATTACTGTTCTAGAATCAATTAATCTGTCTGCTCAATATTTAGCCCAAAAGGGTATTGAATCTTCTCGTATTAATGCTGAGCTTCTGCTTGCAGATATACTGTGTTGCAAACGATTGGATCTCTATCTTTCCTTTGACAAACCACTCGGTAACCAGGAAATAGAAAAATACCGTGATTATATAAGAAGAAGAGGAAATTTTGAGCCTCTTCAATATATTACTGGTAAGGTTGATTTTTATGGAATAGAATTAAAAGTGAACTCTTCGGTATTAATTCCACGACCGGAAACTGAGCTTCTTGTTGAAAATATTTTAAATGCGTTATCCAGGGATAAAGAATCAACAATTCTGGATATCGGGTGCGGAAGCGGAAACATAACAATAGCTCTGGCAGTGAATTTAGCTTTTTCAAAATTTATTTGTACGGATACGAGTGATGATGCTTTGAATGTTGCGAAAGAAAATGCTGAAAAATATTTTGTAGCAGGCAGGGTTAAATTTGAGAAGCACAATATTTTAAAAGAAGAATTAAATTACTTTCCGCAGTTTGATATCATAGTTTCAAATCCTCCGTATGTTTCCAGAGAAGATTTTAAATCTCTTCAAAAGGAGATTAGAGAATTTGAACCGAAATCAGCAGTAACTGATAATAGCGATGGCTATACTTTTTTCAGAGAGATATCAAGGAAATCATTGAAAAAACTTAAAGATGGGGGCAAATTATTTTTTGAAGTCGCTGAGGGGCAGAGTAAAGGTGTAACAGAGATTATGAAAGAAAATAATTTTAAAAATATTACAGTAATTAAGGATTACCAGAATATTGATCGGATCATTTTTGGAGAAATGAAATGAAAGCAATTGTCCAGAGAGTTAAATCTGCATCTGTCAATATTACAAATGAGAACTATACCAAGAAAATCGGCAAAGGACTTCTGATTCTACTCGGAATAAAAACAGGTGACAATGAAGAAGATGTATTTTTTGTTGCTGATAAATGCTGTAACCTCAGAATTTTTGAAGATGAAGAAGATAAAATGAATAAATCCGTTAAAGATGTTTCAGGTGAAATCCTTATTATCTCTCAATTTACAATTTACGGTGAAACCTCAAAAGGTAACAGACCAAGTTTCATAGAAGCAGCCAGACCGGAAGAGGCTGTACCTTTATACAATAAGTTTATTTCAAGAGTCAAAGAAAACCTTGGTGAAGAAAAAGTTAAGGCAGGTATTTTTGGTGCAATGATGAATATCGAGCTTATAAATTATGGTCCGGTGACAGTTATCGTTGAATCTAAAAAAATAAGTAATAAATAAGGATTTCTGGTCGAAGCGATGCATAACATTTTAATGGTATTTCTAGATGGAGTTGGAATTGGGAAGAAGGATGCATTGAATAATCCCTTCTTCAAATATGGATTTAAAGCTTTTGAAAATATATTTAAAAATATACCGTCACTCAACAACCAATCTTTAACAAACGGGACTCATTTTCTTTTTCCTACTGATGCTACACTTGGAGTCGAAGGATTACCGCAAAGTGGAACCGGGCAAGCATCATTATTTTGTGGTTTTAATGCTCCGAAGTTTGTCGGTAAACATTTTGGACCATATCCATACTCAACTACAATTCCGATTCTTCAAAAAGAAAATATCCTGGTTTATTTCAAAGAGAAATATAAAAGTAGTTATTTTGCAAATGCCTACCCGAAAGCTTTTTTCGATTATATAAATTCCGGCAGATCTCGCTTAAGTGTAACAACTCTGACCTGCAAGCTTACTGGAATTAAGTTGAACCATGTAACTGAAGTAAGAACCGGTAAAGCTTTAACCGCTGAACTGACAAATGAAAGATGGAACCAGAGGCTGGGTTATAAGCTTAAAGTAATAAAACCTAAAACTGCTGCACGCAGGCTATTAAAAATTGCAAAAAAAAATAAATTTACTTTATACGAATACTATTTAAGTGATCATCTTGGGCACTTAAGGTTAGCTAACGAGTTCGAAAAGCTGTTTGCTGAGATGGATGAATTTTTATTTACGTTGTTAAATGAGGTTGATTCTCAACAAATGAAACTGGTAATTTGTTCAGATCACGGAAATCTCGAAGATCTATCCATAAAAACCCATACAAGAAATCCTGCGCTTACTATAACTGCGGGAAAAGCAGCGAAAGCAATTGCCGAGTCTGTTAAGGATATCACTCAGGTCAAAGAAGCAATTATTAAATCTTGCATATGAAAGATTATCCTGTTATAAAAGTTACTATTCTTTTTATTATTGGCATTTTGTCTGCTCATTTTTTCGATGTAAATATTATAGTAGTGAGCGCACTATTCATTGCTGGTGTCGTTTTACTGCTTTTTCATAAAAGATTCAGCGATAATTTTTACTACTCGTTTTTAGTCTTTCTTGTTTCTGGAATTTTAGTTTTTTCGATTGGTAACCTGCTGGCAAAAGAAAATGAAATCTCATTCTCCCCGTTTTTAACTAATATAGATAAAGTTAAAAATACAACGGCGATAGGGAGAATAGACAGGATTGATCTTATAAAAAGCAATGAACTTATTTTATATCTGAATGCTGATTCTGTTTACTCAGAGGAATTTTACATCAAAGATAAAATTCAATTGATATGCAAGATTAAATCTGATAACAAATCTTTATTTGAATTATATGATAAATTAAAACCCGGTAACTATTTGAAGCTGACCGGTTATTATTATAAGGGCAGGGAAAAGCGAAATCCGGGCGAGTTTGACTATGATGCTTATTTGAAATCAAAGGGAATTTTAGGAATACTTAGTATAAATGATACTTCCTCAATCAAGGTTATTAATCAACATACAGATTTCTTCAAGAATCTAATTCATCAAACACGGAAAAAAATTGATTGGCAAATAAAAAAATATCAATCTCCTGAAACTGCTTCTTTGTTGCGTGGATTGCTGCTTGCAGATAGGGGAGAAATTAATTATCAGACCAAGCAGCAATTCACTAATTCGGGGGTGGTGCATGTTCTCGCAGTTTCCGGATTACATGTTGGTTATATTATTTTGATTTTTCTATTTCTTTTTGGAAGATTTAATTTGTTCCTCCGTTCGATATTAACAGTCGTTGGTCTGCTTTGCTTTATGTTCATTACGGGAATTCCGCCTTCAGTATTTCGAGCGACGGTGATGGCAATAGTTATTATTGTAGCCTATCTTTCCAACCGAAGCACAAATCTATTTAATTCAATTTCAATTGCGGCATTAATAATATTAATTATCAATCCGAATGAAATTTATAATCCTGGTTTTCAACTTTCATTTGCTGCAGTTCTTTCTATTGCTCTTGTCTATCCTTTCCTTGAAAAACATATAACAAGCTGGAATATTCAAAGCAAAATATTAAAATTTTTTATTGTGCTTGCGGGAGTATCTTTAAGTGCGCAAATTGGAACTCTCCCATTCACTTTAATGTATTTCAATAAATTTTCAATCATTGCTTTGTTTACCAATCTTATTGTAATTCCAACGATTGGCTTCATAATCGCTACGGCAGTTGTAACTTTAGCATTATCTTCATTTTTACCCGTAATTGCAATTTACTTTGCCACAGCTAATGATTTGATTACAAAATGGACATTAAGCTTGATAAAATTCTCAGGTGAATTAAGTTTTTCGCATGTCAATATTTACGATTACACACTTACTGATTTAATTTTATTTTACCTGATGCTTGCAATTCTACTTTATTATTTACCTCGATTCAAAAACAGAATTGTAAAAGTTGCTCTATTCGGTCTGGTTGCAGCTAATGTAATTCTTTATTCCTCAATTGATAGTATCAATCTTCTTCCTGAAAATTATCTAAGTGTGTTTATGATTGATGTAGGGCAGGGAGATTCATTTCTTATCCGATTCCCGAATGGAAAAACTGCGTTAGTTGATGCCGGAAATACAACAATCGCCTTTGATAATGGTGAAAGAGTGATAATTCCTTTACTTAAATATTTAGGAATTGAAAAAATAAACTATGGTTTAGTATCTCATATAGATGCTGATCATTACGGCGGATTTGTTGCTTTGGTCCTTGATGGTTTAATCGGTGAAATTTATAAACCAACACTTGATACTTCATTAAGCAAAGATAAAAGATTTGAAGAATTCCTTGTAGAAAGAAAAATTCCGGTTAAGTATTATTCAGAAAGTAAAATGGAAATCGGGAATGCGGCTCTATACTTTTTATATGATAGTAAAATTGATAATATTGCAGGAGAATCAACCAATAACCACAGTGGGATCTTCAAATTGGTTTATGGAGAGACCAGCTTTTTATTTACTGGAGATGTAGAGAAAAACATAGAAAAAATTTATGCTGAAAAGTATAAGAAATTTCTGGATTCAGATGTGCTAAAAGCGGGTCATCACGGAAGTAAAACCAGCTCCTCGGACGTATTCTTAAATTACGTAACCCCGAAATACAGTTTGATTAGCGCCGGATTTAAAAATAAATTTGGTCATCCTGCTTCTGAAGTTATGCAAAGACTTGAAAAGTACGGCTCAACTATTTACAGAACCGATTTGCAAAAGGCTGTGCTTTTAAGATCTGACGGAAAGCGGATTAACGTTATAAATTGGTGAGTAAATAAATCATTTTAAATAAATAAAGAATAAAACTATGGATAAAAATAAAATTGAAGTCGGTATTATAATGGGGAGTGATTCTGATCTTCCTATAATGGAAGATGCTGTTAAAGTTCTTCAGGAATTTGGTATCGGGTATGAAGTAAAAGTATTATCTGCTCATCGTACACCGGATCAGCATTCTGAATATTCAAAATCAGCAGTTGACAGGGGTTTAAAGATTATAATAGCGGCAGCAGGTGGGGCAGCACATTTGCCGGGAGTGACGGCTGCTCATACAACATTGCCAGTAATTGGAGTTCCGATAAAAGGAAAATCTCTTGAGGGTATGGATTCTTTATTATCTATTGTTCAAATGCCGCCAGGTGTACCGGTAGCGACAGTTTCAATTAATGGTGCGAAGAACGCGGCTCTATTGGCTGTAAGCATAATTGCTATTGGAAACTCCGAAATTAAGAATAAACTGGTTCAGTATAAGAAAAAAATGGAGAAGGATTCTCTGGCTAAAAATGAGAAAATAAAATTTTAAGGAGTTTTTATCATTTGGTACGAAAATTAGGGAGGAGTCAAACCTTCTTACCAGGAAAATTTAATGTTGCAAATACTTGCTTTAAAACATAAAATTCCTTAATGTAACGGTAATAATTTTTGTGTGCATAACATTTCAATGATTTTTATCTTCTCTAATAAATTAAACTATGAATTTCACTTTACACGTGTATTCTCTGTTCTACATCTAATCAACATATCATCAATAAATTATCGGAGGTCTATCTTATGAAAAAACTAACACAACTTTTTTTGGTTCTTTTTCTTTTGGTTGCTTCGTGTGGTTACCTGATGGCTCAGAATTTTGCGCCATATGGTTTAGCACCAAATACTTTTAATGGAAAGCAGCCGCAATACACAGAGGCTTCTAATCCTCTTGCCAATACCGGATACGGCACTGATGCAATTGGTGCAGGCTACCCATTTATTTCAATGCCAATACCTGCAGGGACACCCTGGACTGTTTTGAGTGCTAGCAATGCAATCTGGTTGGCTGGAGGTGATATCGATGGAAATACAGGTTTATACTATGGTTGTAGCTATGTCGGTTTAGCTTCGAGTAATTTGGTAAACGTTGATTTAGCAACTGGTGCATATACAAATGTTGCAGCAATTACAGGAATTGCTTCTTATCCTGTTGCACTGGCATATAATGATGTTACCAACACCTGGTATTTTGGTGAAACTGACGGTTCTACTTCATCGCTGTATACTTTGGACATCGGCACAGGTGTTGCAACCCTTGTTGGTGTTATATTTTCTGGTCAGCTGATTGGCATGGCAATAGATTGTAACGGTATGGCTTATGGAATGGAGATGAATACAGATCAGCTTTATTCTATAGACCTGAGCACCGGTGTAGGTACTGCTATCGGCTATATGGGTTATGATTGTATATATGCCCAAGACTGCGACTTTGATGCAACAACAGGCATATTATACCTCGCTTCTTATGACGGATCTTCAGGAACAGCATCCTTAAGAACTTGCGATACAAACACTGGTGGAACAACTATAATAACAACCTGGCCTGGTTCTGAAGTTACCGGTTTTGCTATTGATAATACTTGTGGTCCACCTTGCCCGGTAGATCCACCTTCCAATCCAAATCCGTCAGATGGTACAACTGGTGTTGATATAAACTTGACTCAACTCTCCTGGACTAATGGTGCTGGTGCGACACAAATAGATGTCTGGTTCGATGGAGCAATAGTTTATTCTGGTGCGCCCGTTACCTCCTGGACTATTACACCCACACCCCTTGCGTATAATACAACGTATCATTGGAGAGTAGATGGTAAAAATGATACTTGTACAACTTATGGTCCAAGCTGGGCATTTACAACGATGCAGAATCCTAATTTAGTTGAGTGGTGTGATTATTTTACCGACTTGAGCAACTGGACCGCTGTTGGACCATTAGGACAGGCAAACTGGTCAGCAAGTAGCACAAGTACTGCCGGCGGAACACCTCCGGAAATGTATATGTCCTGGTCTCCATCATTTGTTGGCCTGAGCACAATGAGGTCAGAAGTTATAACTGATTTCCCGAACAATGTATCAGTGGATTATTTCTTCAGGTTCTACTTAGATTATTATGGTGATCCAAGCGGTGAAGTTACAGTGGGTATTACCTACGATGGAGGTACGACAGTCAATAATCTATATACTGTAACTGATCCAACCGGAAGTGTTGGACCATTGGAGGTTTCAGGTAGTTTCATGACTCCTGCTTCTGGTTCAGAAAATCTTCAAATCGAAGTTGCATATAATGGTGACTCATTCAACATAAACTGGATAGCTTTCGATGATATGTGTCTAGATTATGTTGTTCCTGTAGAGCTGACTTCGTTTACGGCAAAAGCTTATGCAAATGAAGTTCAATTAAGCTGGATAACAGCAACAGAGACTAACAACCAGGGATTTGAAGTTCAGAGAAGCAAGGATGGAGAATTCGAAACAATTGCTTTCGTAAGCGGCAATGGAACTACGACCGAAACCCACGCTTATGCTTATACGGATAAAGATGTTAATGCAGGTTCATACAGTTACAGACTGAA
>JAPHUI010000166.1 GCA_026193755.1 Ignavibacteriaceae bacterium
CTGTTAAGAGGCAAACGAACAACTCTTGACTGATCTGCAATTGCCTGCATAATAGATTGTCTAACCCACCACACTGCGTAAGAGATGAATTTAAATCCTCGTGTTTCATCAAATCGCTGAGCAGCTTTTATAAGTCCAATGTTACCTTCATTAATTAAATCGCCCAGGGAAAGACCCTGATTCTGAAACTGCTTTGCAACTGAAACAACGAATCTTAAATTAGCTTTGATCAATTGTTCCTGGGCAAGCATATCGCCCTTCTTGATTCGAATAGCTAATGTAATCTCCATGTCCGGAGTTAATAAATCAACCTTGCCAATTTCCTGCAAGTATTGATCAAGAGATTTACTTTCGCGATTTGTAAATTGCTTAGTTATCTTCAAGCTTATCGCACTCCTTTACAAGGTTTAGTGAATAGAAATTTTTGTGGTTTTAATTGTAAGATTTTGCCCGATGTATAAATTCAAAGGTGTAAATATATCACAATAATAAGATGAAAGGAAGCGTAAAAAGTTCCCTAAATCACAAATTTTTCTCCTGAGGCGGGAAAATCTACGTTTTTAAAGCCTTTTTGAACCAATTTTTCTTTTAATGGAAGAGCCTGCTCTTCCTCGCCATGTACCAAAAAGATATTTTTAAGCCTGTTTTTATCGTTAAGCCTGGGGTAATTAAGTAATTCAGCCTGGTCTGCGTGTGCACTAAAATAATCCATTGACTTTACTTCTGCATTCACTTTATGCGGCTCACCGAAAATATTTATTTCGGTTTCTCCATCAATAATTTTCCTTGCAAGAGTGTGTGCTGCAGCATACCCGACAAATAAAATTAGATTTTTCTTATTCTCAATGTTATTTGCAAGGTGATGCAAAACTCTGCCGCCTTCTGCCATCCCCGATGCAGAAATAATTATGCAGGGTTCCGGTTTATCATTCAGCTCTTTAGACTGCTCGACATTTTTTATATAAGTAAGTCTGCCGAAACCAAAAGGGTCCTCATTATTCTGGATGAAAATTCTGTAAGTTTCCCTGTCGTAACATTCCGGATGAGTCTGGTAGATTTTTGTTGCTTCAACAGCAAGCGGGCTGTCGACATAAATCGGTAAAACAGGAATCCTGTTCTGATCGAATAGTTTGTGAAGCATATAAACGAGTAGCTGAGTTCTTCCGACAGCAAATGAAGGGATGATAATTTTTCCTCCGCGTTCAACTACTGATTTTACAGTTGTAGCGACTTCTTCTTCAACTTCGGCTGCAACTGCGTGTAACCGGTTGCCATAAGTCGATTCCATAATAAGCAGATCAAGATCACGAAGAACATTCGGGTTACGGATAATCGGCATGTTGCTTCTGCCAATGTCACCGCTGAAACCGATGCGATACTTTTTCCCGTTCTCATTTATTTCAAGAAGAATTCCTGCAGATCCTAAAATGTGTCCTGCATCCCAGTAAGTTGCCATTACACCGGGTGCAACTTCAATTGGTCGTGAGTACTGCACACCGATAAATTGATCCATCGCTTTTTCAACATCGTCAAAATCATAAAGTGGTTCGAAAGGATTTTTATGCTGCTTCTTCCTGATCTTATTCACAACATAAATATCTCTTTCCTGCAGGTGAGCAGAATCCCTCAACATTATCTGGCAAAGGTCAACTGTTGCTGCCGTTGTATATATTGGTCCGTTGAAACCGTTCTTAATCATCCCGGGAATTTTTCCAGAGTGATCAATGTGAGCATGCGAAAGAAGAAGAACGTCAATTTCCGAAGGAGAATATTTGAATGTGCGGTTTATTTCGAAAGCTTTCTTCCGTTTTCCCTGGTATAGTCCGCAATCCAAAAGAATTTTTTTTCCGTTTATATAAAGAAGATGCTGTGAGCCGGTTACTGTCTGTGCCGCACCGATGAATTGAATTTCCAATGTGATTTCCTTTTAGAAATGATCAGTTTAAATGCAAAGATAAGTAATAAGATTAAAAGAAGCTTAATTGATCTGACTCAACGATAGAATCAAAAGATTCACCAAGTAAAATTAATACAGAATCTGCTATTGGTTTTATTTGTTTATCAATGTAGTGATCGTAATCAATATCGGTATGCTTCAGCTCAACCGGGATGGGTCCTCGTTTAGTAATTACATAATAAACTGTTCCAGTTGTTTCAGGTAGCATACGAGCTGCTTTAACATGCTGCGGAATATTTTTTGTGTATTCATCAACATCTTTTCGTAACCTTTTTCTGTAAACAAGCTTATCATCGTACTCACCGGTTTTAACTTTCTTAACAATTTCCCTAAGCCAGTTATCAATTTCTTCGTTATTAAAAATCCTGTTATAAAGTTCCACCTGAAATTCCTTTGCGAGTCGTGTCCAGTCAGATCGAACAAACTCCATTCCTACGAACTCAAGTTTTTCCTCACCTCCGCCAGAGGCGGATTCAACGAGCAATCCGGCATAGCGTTTCTTCGCCCCAGTTTCGCTGCCTCTCGCTGGGGTAAGAATAAACTTCCTGTAATATTTCTCAAACTCAATTTCTAAATAAGATTTCAAACCATATTCAGTTAAAATTTTTTCTGCCCAATAATTATTTAAATCGTCTGCAATTCTATTACCACTTGTTTCCGCATTTTCGCCTTCACCTTCCTTTAATTTAATGAAGAGCGAATCGGTATCACCATAAATAACTTCATATCCTTTTTCACCCAGGTATTCTTTGCTGCCCAGCAAAAGACTATGACCTGTTCCTGTAATTGCGGTTGGTAAGTTAGGATGATAAAACCTGCATCCGAATGAACCCATAACACCGTAAAAGCTGTTCATTAAAATTTTTATTGCCTGAGAAAGTTGCTTATCGTTTTTTCTCTTTGCTGCATTTCTCTGTTCGATGAGCTGGTCAATAAACTCCGGCAGGAAGTGATGTGTCAATGAAAATTTATACCCATTAAGAGTTTCTATTGTGTCAATGTTTGATTTTAAGTTTGAGTAAGGATCAATTTTGAAAGTCTGAATGATGGAGGGATACAAGCTTTTAAAGTCAAGCACTATAACATCATCATAGATTCCGGGAACTGGGTTCATTACATATCCGCCAGCTGCGTGCTCGGAAGTATCGAGATCCTTAACATTTCCTGCAACATATCCTGCACGATGAAGTTTTGGTAAAAAGAAATGATCAAAAGCAGCAGTCATCATTCCAAGTTCATCCATTAGCAAACCGGATAGCTGAGAGCGACGAACAGACAATTCAATTAATCCGGCTTTCTTAAAAATATCAGTGACCAATTCAGCATCTTTAAGATTGTATTCAGCAAGACTTGCTTTATCTTCTTTAAATAATCTCTCAATCTCTTCTACCTTATCCTGATCGGGGGTAATTGTTTTGCCTTCAGCCAGTAATTCCTGAGCAACGGTTTCAAGACGATAATCTTCAAAAGTAAAAAATGAAGAACGCAATGATACCGGTCCATCAATTATTACTCTACCAGTCAAAAAGGCGTAGTAACCTCTTGGTTTCCTTTGCCTTAATAAGACTCTGCCATTTGCACGAGCAATTTTAAATGGAATCATGAATTCCCGACATTTGTTTTCCAGAAACATCAAATCAAATCCTATCACATGCCAACCGATGATAATATCAGGGTCTTTTTCCTGAAACCAGTTGAGGAAATTCTGCAGGAGTTCTTTTTCATCCTCGTAACTTGAAATATAATTCGGGGTCTCAATTTTTTCGTTCGATACTATAAAAACTTTCTTCTCTTCTGTCTTACCGGAAAGATGGACTGCAACAGAATAGAGCTTAGTGTTTTGAGTTCCGGTTTCTATATCAATAGATGAAATTAATAACTTTGGCGTGACATCACAAGGTTCGATAGTTGGATTGGTGAATGAAATTAAATTCTTCTTTTTTTCACAAACACCTTTAACTAGCACCTGAGCATTAATAAATTTCTCCATTAGAAATCTTCTTGAAGGGTCAACATCAGACTCATATGTTTTTATACCCATACTTTCAATTTCTTCAACAGCAGTTTTTAAGTCTCTTTGAGAATTGAAATATAGAGCGTCGACTTTTCTCTCATCAAAATTTTTAAGTACGACCTCTTTTCTGTTGAAAGGAACAGAGAGTTTTTCAATAACGGATTTATTTTCTACGAAAGAGACAGGGTTGTTTGAAAAAATTAATTCTATAGGTCCCAACTCTTCCGAAGTTCCGATAAACTTTAAAATGTTTCTGCCCCTTATATCTTGCCATTCACCGGTAAGTATAAATACTTTCACACTTATTTGTTCAGGCTTGTCCATTAATAATGATCCTCAGTCACTTTTTTAAATACTGACTGCAAAGCTTTTGTAATCTTGCCCGGTTCACCATTATTAATTTGCCAATAGTCTATCATAGTTACTGGTGTGAGTTCTTTAGTTGTACTAGTAATAAAAAACTCTGTGAAGTTTTTGAGATCATCTTTATCAATAAATTCTTCTTTAAAATCCATTTTGAATTTTTCGCAGAATTCCAGAACTACTTTTCTGGTTATGCCGTCAAGAATTAATCTTGACTTTGGAGCGGTAAATACGGTTTCATCTTTAACAGCAAAAAAGTTAGTATGAGTTCCTTCCGTAATCATTCCATCTCTAACGAGAATAGCTTCTGCTGCGTCTTCTTCAGATGCTTTTTGATTTGCGAGCACAACAGGAAGCAAAGATGTAGATTTAATATCACACCTCAACCAACGTACATCTTCCTGTAAAATTACTTTTACACCTTTTGATTGCTCCTCATTATCTTCTTTGAATTCCTTCACGGAAATAAAAAGAGTAGGTGTAGTTTTCTCCATGGGAAAGCTGTGAGTCCTTTGCTGAACTGATCCGCGGGTTATCTGAAGATAAACAAGTGATTCTTTTTCAATATTATTTTTTTTGATGATGTCGTAAATGATATTTTTAATTGAATTGAAATTATCAAAATCTATCCTGGTTTCTTTAAGACTCCTTTTTAATCTTTCAAGATGGTCTTCATACCTGAACAATTTGCGATTGTATGTTCGAATTGATTCATAAACACCATCGGCAAAAAGAAAACCGCGGTCGAAAGGGGACAACGAGACTTCATTTATTAATTTGAAATCATTATTGAAATAAACTATCACTTCTAGAATCTATTACTATTGGAAAATCAATGTATAAATTAAGAAAATGAATTGATTATTATTTGATAAAATTGGTGCAATTTATAGGTCAAAGATTGAAATATTAAGCATAATAGTTGAACTTTATCTAATAATTTTTAAATTTTGTTTGAATTAATTGAAACAATTATCTTCTCATATATAGAGGAGAATTAAAAATGTTCAATCTTCATTTCTACAGCCCCGCTTATTTAATTTTTTTGTCACTTCTTAATTTTTCCTTAATTGCACAAGAAATGGCAACAGATAATTATACAGCTGATTATCCTGAGGCTGTGAATTATTTGTTCAGTTTAAAGACTACAGGTGAAAGTGCAGACGTTTCTTCGGAAATAATATTAAATAAAGATGTTGGTTCATTTAAACTGCAAGAGGGCACATTATACCAGTGTTCTGATTATAATGGGATACCGTATGCATTAGTATTTATTGGTAAAGGAGAATTTTCCTTTACCCCACCAAGTGAAATCGAAAAGAAACAACTCTATCGTTTTTATGAAACAGAGAATTTTCAGATGAACTTTAAAGAATTGTTTCTTCTTTTTGATGATAATACTTGCGATGAGATCTTTAGTAACCTTAGACTTCAAAAAGCAAATACGAATAGGGTGGATGATGAAATTGAAGACTGCGAGGAATACTTTAAAGATGGAAATATCGGTGATTCACGGTCTGATTTCTTAAGATCTATAATGGTTGAAGGTAGAAACGGATTTTTTTATGCACAAATCCAGGAAAGCAAATTCGACCCGGTATTCTTTCAGATTAATCCCTATGAATTTGAAGAAGTATCTTTTATGAATGACAGAAAAGGAGGTGCTTTGTTAGGCTCAGACAAAGTTCGTGAGATTATTAATCTGTTTCCTGCTATGAAAGAGACATTGGAACCATATTCTGTTAAAAAACCAAACAAGTATTTTCTTGATTTAATAGCATATAAAATCGAGTCCACAATTTCTGACAATCTTGATTTCTCAGCAAAGTGCATAATGGACTTTGAATCCAACGAGAAAGAGCAGAGATGGATAATGTTTTATCTATATGACGAACTTCTCGTAGATTCAGTAAAGTGGGATGATGGAAGCACAGCAAGGTTTATAAACGCCGAAGAAAGCAGTGAGTTGTGGATAAGGTGCAGAAGCGATTATTTAGATGGCAACCAGCATAGTATGATAATTTATTATCAAGGAGATTTGTTGGAGAAGAATGATCTTGGTTGGATCTATTTAAAATCATCAATCTACT
Source organism: Ignavibacteriaceae bacterium (assembly GCA_026193755.1). Classification (GTDB taxonomy): domain Bacteria; phylum Bacteroidota; class Ignavibacteria; order Ignavibacteriales; family Ignavibacteriaceae; genus IGN2. The sequence continues at coordinate 6,425 of JAPHUI010000166.1, forward strand.
GGTATCCTCGCTACGATAACCGAGAAAAAGCTGCATTCGGATTCATCTTTCATACGCCCTCAAAGTATGATTTTGTTAGTATTGGTGATCTGGTAGGCAGAGTAGAGAAAGAAGATGTTATTACAACTAAATGGTTCTGTAAATCCCCGATAAGAAATGCTTCATTCAATATTGGAAATTTTGAAAAGTACAACGTTAGTAAAGAAAATCTACCCGAAGTGAATGTATATATCTCAAAATCCGGTCATCATCAAATAAGCCAAAATTTAGTTAAATACGGAGTTCTTTCAATGAGTGATGCTTCCGAATATATAGCTCAGGATATTTCCAATAGTATTGAGTTATTTACTGCACTATTTGGTAAACCCCCGATCAATTCGATAAGAGTTACGGAAACACCATATTTACATGGTGAAGCATTCCCGGGTTTAGTAGACCTATCCTGGGCGACGGTTGTTCAAACTAATTTTGAAGGAGAAGATGAAATATTCAGAGCACACGAAGCAGCACATCAATAGTGGGGAGTAGGAGTTGATTTTAATACATACCATGACCAGTGGCTGAGTGAGGGTCTTGCAGAGTACTCCGGGTTATGGTATTTACAGGTAGCAAAAAACGATAACGAATTATTTTTTAAAATACTGAATGAATGGAAAGAAAGTATTTTAGATGTTCGAAAATACATTTTCGGTTCCGGACAGGAATCCGGTCCGATCTGGCTTGGTTACCGAACAAGTTCTAGTAACACAGCGGGTGATTATGATCTTATTATTTATAAAAAAGGAGCCTGGATTATCCATATGTTGCGTGCAATGCTTCTTGACCTAAATACGATGAATGAAGACAGAATGAAAAAGTTAATGCGGGATTTTTATGAGACTTATAAAAATAAATCTGCCTCAACCTCGGACTTTGAAAAAATAGTTGCAAAGCATTTCGGGGGAGATATGAGCTGGTTTTTTAATCAGTATGTTTATGGGACTGATATTCCTCTTTACAAAGTTGCATACAAAACAGATAAAACAAGTGAGGGTAAAAGTATAATTAACTTGCGTATCAGGCAGGAAAATGTTCCCGAAAACTTTAAAATGTATGTGCCAATTAAACTTGTTTTTGCGGGAGATAGAATTGGAAGGATAAGAATTGAAGTAAAAGGTAAAGAAACTATTTATTCAACCCCACCAATTGCAGGAGAGTTGGAAGAACTTATATTTAATGATCTTGAATCCGTATTGTGCGAAGTGGAATATGAAGATTGGTAATTAGCAATTTTAATTATGAATATAGAGAAAATCCGCGAATACTGTTTAAAGAAAAAAGGTGTTACTGAAGAGTTTCCTTTTAATGAAGAAACACTTGTCTTTAAAGTAATCGGCAAGATCTTTATTCTGGCATCGTTGGATAGTATCCCGTTGCAAGTCAATCTTAAATGCGACCCCGAGAAGGCAATTGAACTAAGAGAAGAATATGAAGCTGTGCAACCAGGATATCATATGAACAAAAGGCACTGGAATACTGTTATTATAGATGGTTCAATCCCGAATAAAAAAATTTTAGGATGGATTGACTATTCTTATAATTTAGTTGCAGCAGGCTTAAAAAAAGCGGACCGGGAAAAGCTTAATAAATTAACAAATAAGTAACAGAACGAATTTTTTTTAATAGCAGAATATTTATATTTAACAAGGTTAATTGAAGAATTAATTTACTAATCACTTATATTAATAATAATAAATCGGAGGCCCTATGAAAAAGCTCTTATTAACCCTTGGATTATTCTTTATGGTTTCTGCAATTGCTTTAAGCCAGACTCAGGTTCTCAGCGGCTCTTGGTATGGCAACTCAGAGACAAAATATTATACACTTCACGAAAACACAGGCGAACGAGCATTTACAATTGAAGTGAATTTCTTAAAACCGTTTGAAAACAAACCGGATGTAGTTGTTGGTCTTTCTAATATAGATGTAGCACCAGGAAATCTTAGATATAGTGTAAAAGCTAAATCAGTATCCAGAGATGGCTTTACTATTGAGGTTAAAACCTGGGGAGATACAAAGATAATGAGCATTGGTGGTTTCTGGGTAGCTCACGCTGAAAATTCAATGGGTTCAGAAAATTAAAATTAAC